>CANCBY010000004.1 GCA_947374445.1 Pseudobdellovibrionaceae bacterium | reverse complement strand
GTGATCGGAAAGCCTCCGCCCGTTAAATCCAATCGACCAATGAGTTCTGCATGGCCCATATCGTGTCCCGGCTTTAAAAAAAATGCTCCAGGGGCCAGCGACGCTCGCCCTAAAGACACAGGGTATGAGTCCACAAAAAGTGTTTTTGTATCGGTATCACCGATCACCTTGCGTAAAGCTGCAAAAAACCTGGGACCTAATTGCGACGCTTTTCCCTCGGCTAAAGAGTCAAACTCAGAGGAATCAGAAGTAAAAACTTTGCCGCTGCTCAATGTGTTGGCCGCTGGCAAAGATTTAAGTTTTGAAAAAATCCATCTCGCCCCAATCACCGCATCTGCACAGTCAGTGGCAACTCCCAGCTTTTTGAATAAATCAGGCCCTTGCGACGAGATCCATTGAGAATATTCATCTTCTGCAGCCACATCCCAGGCTCGGTTCGACGTCCAGACCTTGGCAAAGACCGGACTGCAAATGAAAGGTAAAAGACAAAGCCACCACTTTAACATAAATCTACTTAGCTGCTACCGGCAGATCACAATTAGCAAAAGGAAGCTGGTTCAACTTGATTTGGTAGGACCCAAAAGTTTTTGAGCTCTTGACCGATTGAATCTCTTTGAGTGCAAACTCGCCTGTTGGCAAAATCTCGCCCAACTCAAAAGTCGTAACAAGCTTGGTAAAAGCCTGGTCCGCCCCACGTGTCTTTTGACAGTTTTGATTTGAAGCATCACAAACTCGGTCGTAATAGTGGGTCCACTCGCCAGAGTTCTTCAAGTTAAATACATTCCAGTCCAGTGGAGCTGAGCCCAACTGAACGTGCGGAAGCTCAGGCAACTTTACTTTTAAAGACGGTGTTGAGAGTGACGGCAATGTGGGAAGAGTCCCACCGTTTTGCGAAAGCTCCACATTGAAATCAACATCAAAAGTTCCATCAGAAAAACCATCGTCAAACTTAAGAATTTCTAGCATGGCTCGTGGCTCAAAAAACTCAGAAACAATTTCGATGCGATCACCGGCCTTAAATGACCGATCCAAAAGAATTTGTGATACAGGTTTGCCGAGACCGATATTAAAAAGCGGCGTGACGATACCAGCCCATTGCGGCGGCAACCGAAACGGAGCATACCAATCTTTGAGCGCAATTTTTTGTGATCCTTGCAAAATATTCATTTGCACCTTGGCGATCACAGGAGCATTAAAATCAGTGACACGAGAGCAACCTTTAGCGCCGTTACAAACTTGATCAGAAAAATGTTCGGCCAAATATTTAACATCGACTTGAGCTTTATTTAATCCCATTTTTCGAATCGAGATCGGACCCTGATGCATATTTGTTCCGAGCACGCTCACAAATTCAAAACCAGAATCATCGTCCCCTGAAGAGGTTGGCAACAAACCACGTTCTGGCAATATGCTAAAACGAATATTTCTAATTCCCAAAACACTCGTCATAGCCGAGCGACCAGAGTCATCTGAAGTCTCACGAACTAACAGTCTGGTCTCAATATCCTTAGAAAATATTTTTTGCGAAACTAAGGTCTCAGGCTTCATGCATTCAGGTTTAACAACCATCTTGATGCTGTAACTCTGAAGTGGGTTCGTCTTGATAGAGCAAAACATCCCCTCCATAAGCACTGAATCTTGGCCAGGAGTTAAAGCCGTCGCTTTGCAAAACTTTTGCGCTGGAGAAAACTCAACACGGCGACCACTTTGCTCGGTGACTAAAATAGCTAAACATTGACGATTGAAGTTTTGTCTTTCGATCCGGCCAAGGTCCTCTTGCGAAGCTTTACGTGAACTGAGTGCCACTTCCGATTTTATTTCGCAAGACCGCTCAAACTTCTGGCCGACAAGATAATCGCTCGCGCGAATATCAGTGTCGTAAAATAGATTTTCAATCGCTAACTGTAAATATTTAGACTCAGGCCCAGAGCAAGCAGACACCAACATCGGAGAAAGATCTTTTTTACTCAAGAGCTGAACTTTACCCTGACTTGGATCTAGGGCAAAATTTGTTTCTGCACTGTTTGTCTCAGCCTGGCAAGAGGCGTAAGCCCCTGCACCCGTCATCAAAGCCGTCGCAAGAACCATCCATTTTAGCGAATTAAAAAGAATCTTATGATTTTTTATATCTTTCATTTTCTTTCTCCTTCAGCTGAAAACAAATGGTCCTACAAACTAAATGCACTAATTTGACATAACCGATGCACTAGAATTATTTCCTGGGTCATTGAACTCAGTGTATGTGCACATTTCTGCGCCCTTACGAGTCCAGTCACGGAACATTGGCAAGCTAGATGCGGCATTCGTTTCTGTGAAAACATAACGAACTTTGCAAAAGCGTGGAGCCGCTACCGAACCAGAAGATACGTCCTGACCAGCACCTGGAACCGGAGTCAACGAACTCTGAGCCGTTAACACAGATCCAGCAACAGCTCCTGTTGGAGTAACGCCGTCAGATCCAACAATAAAATTAGCTTCGTTATCACTTGTATTATAAACACCAGAAGCGTTTGGACCAGCCGTGTAAGCGCCTGAGCCTTTGATATCACAAACAGTAAATGTTTGAACTTTAAGCCCCGAAAGCTGAGTGTAGCGTCGTCCTTCAGTTGGAGACATCATTTGAATACCCGTTCGGTCATTATCACCATGAGTCTCGCCGATGCTTAAAAAATCTGTCGATCCAACGTTGGTCAAATGGTTAAAAGTAAAACCATTTGAAGTTGCATTTGTTTGCGGAGCACGGAAACAAATATCGATAAAATATTTTGCATTGTAGATCTCGTTGTTGAGATCAAACAAAACGTTTGAAATCGATTTGTTGAACGCAACTGAATCTGTGAACATGCTATTGACTGAACCGATACCCGCATCACCACGGTATTTTGTCACTGGTAAATTTGTCGTGTCTGAATGGTCTTTGTAGTCCGTATAATCAGAAGTAAAGCTTGAATGATAGATAGAACCACCACCGCTAGAACTGCTTCCAAAAGATACACACTTCAAACGTGAGTTACAGTTTGTGCCCGTTGTAGAGCAAGTCTCGTTCACATCGACTGGTGTTTTTGATCCGTCGTTGTTCTCTTTATAACAAATCGTCTTACGAATATCTTGATTCATCAGTCCCGCATTACAAGCATACATATCTGGGCCAGAGCTTGTGACCTTGAACTTGAATCGATAGCTGATCGCGTGAGCTGGGGCAGCCATAGTCATAATGAGCGAAGCCGCGCCGAGCACTCCATAAATTGTTTTTTTCATTGGTTTTTCCTTTTCGCCTTTTTATTAACGTTAAGCTTAAGTTGATTTAAAAATTTCTTTAAAAACTACCGGCTGCAACCAGCTTGGCTCAATTGCTTGATCATCTCTGCATACACTAGGGCAAAAAACTTGGTGTCAGGTTTAGCAACACTTACTGGCTCATTGTAATCCGCAGGGTTTTTTGAACGCGCATAAGCACCATAGCTCTTGAGAGTCATAAACCACTCTTTTTCAAGCTTGAGTTCTGAATCGCAAGTCATGTTCTTATAAGACACCGACACTCCAACATAATCGCTGTCTGTCGTTTGCTGAGCGCCACCGATAACATAGATGGTTCCGCTTCCGTTGTTATTGCCATGACCTACGTTGAGGCCAAACGTCCAACCCTTGTCCACTCGGTGAGTTGAAGCAATCGTGCAACCTAATTTATCGCACTTTTCTTCGACGTCGGCTCTGATGCGAGCTTGAATCGCTGATGGCGAATTCGAGAGATAGTCCTCGGCCAAATCTTGATCAGCACCAACTTCAAAGCGCGAAGGCTTTGCGCTGGGAGCACCGGCAGCATCGCCAGTGCGAGATTCTTGCGCCCGCCCGTATAGCGAGAACAACAATAGTCCCGACAGCAACATTCGTTGAATGTTCATGTATTCCTCCTCATAATTGTTAAGACAACACTAAGATCACGAAGTTCTATCCAAAAAAGATGCCCAAAAAATTTGGTTGCTTTTGAGTAAAATAAATTGCCAGATCGCTTTAAACACTCCTCTGTGAGCTTCCATATTAAACTTGTGTCTACAAACTAGTCAGGCGGCGGCAAAAATAAGTCATTAACTGCCTGGCCTTCCGCCAACTCAATAGCGAGATGATCCTAGCTGGCATCGGACTTGATACTCTATTTCTAGATATGAAAAAACTAGGGCTGCTCTCTACATTTCTGATCACGGTCTTTCCTTTGATTGGAAGCGGCCAAGTCTCGCAATTTGTGAGAATCCCCAATGCCACTCAATGCGCAGCTGACTCAAAAAGCCCCACCGAGTCGGCTTTCTTATACATAGATGCAACCAACGCTGGGCGAATCGCCTACCAAATCGCTGCGCAAAAAAAATACCCGCAAGACGACTTTGTCGCCCGTGCTATCACGGCCTACAAGAACCGTTTAGCAGTTTTGGCTGACGGAGTTTTAGCAAAATTGACTTCGGGTCAATGGCCGCTCATCAATTCAGCAGGCAGCGAACTCGAACAAATCCTTAAAGATTGCCGCAGCGACCTCAATTGTTTGCCTCTGAAACAGAAGTTTTTTATGATCCAAAACGCGAGCCCGATGGCAGCCGTTAAATCTAATGCTATTTCGAAAAAGCCAAGCCAGTGCCTTAAAGTCGAAGAGCTCTCGGCTCTGCAATCTCATTTGTTTTTTCAAGGTGTCACGCAAAACTCTCTGAACACAATGGCTCAGCAGCTTGATTTCATAAAAGCCCAGAAATCTTGCTCAGATCTAGCTGTTGTGCCCAGCCAAGATCCAAGTTCGCTCTTACAATTAGATATTCTTTCATTGCGTGACGACTTTCAAACAAGAGGCTTCGATATTTGGGCCAGCTTCAAAACATACTTGTCTCTGGCCTGGAGATACACAGCACTGCCTTCGGACGACGCCGCCTTTCGCCAGATTTTTTTGAACTTGAGTCTTGAAGAAAACATGATGCTTTTTTCTAACGGCTGCAAAAGCTTAAGTCGCCCTGAGTGCACATCTGATTTTTTAACTTCGTATCAGATTCGTCGGATGATGATCTCAGTTAAAGACATTGACCCGCTCAACATGAACTCTGATGAAATGCGTGATCGCCTTTTTAAACCAGAAACCGAAGAAGGTGCATTTCAAACAAGCTTTGTTTCAAAACTAGCTGACAATCAATGGGTGTCTAGCTTTTTTAAATCTTTGTCCTCGATCAGCTGGGGCATGACGGCCGAAATTAAAAAAAGCACTCAGTTTTTTCAGACACTACTCAATAAAAAGAACTCAGAGCAGCTCATTGCAGATCTAAACCAAATTCTTGAAACTCGCGGCGACGACCAAAGCACTCTTGAGAGCTTTCACTACTTGTGTGGCGAATCTAATTTGATTGGCCAACCTGAATTCAGCTTTTATAGCTTTGATCTAGAAAATATCGAAAAGTTCTCAAAATTGGATTCTAACTCCAATTCGGCACCTGCTGGCGTCAGCCTCCGCATAGGTCAGATCGTTAGCTTTCATAAAGATCTTTATAAAAAATTAGGCTCTGTGTGCGAAAGAGCCAACAACTTAGAGCAAAAACAAAAATATAATTTCTCAAAATTCTCAAACTATCGACCTTGGTTTAAGCGCTATCTTAAAAAATACTCTATGTTTCAAGCCCTGCTCGACAGCGAAGGCGCAAGTGGTCCTAATGTGCTTGCACCTACGGTTGCAAACAAAGAAAATTATTTGCAGCTCCCATCCATTATGCGCGATCTGCCGCCTTTGGTTTTTTGTTCTGATGCAATTGATTGCACCCGAACCGTCTTTGAGTCTATGGCCCACTTGAACCGAATTGCTCTCAGCTCAAGAGCTTTATTACAAAACGATATTATTTCTCCCGGTCTTTTCAATAAGGCCGCAGACAAAGTTGCATGTGGACTCGTCAACCCTTGGGAAGCCCAAGACTTGGTAAAAAAGAAGCTTTTTATGGATATGATCTCGTCTGTATTATTTGGAGCCACACGGCTGCCGATCTATCTAGATGTTGGCTTTAAACCTGGTGAAGTGACCTCATTCAAAAAGCTCGTTGAAGACGGAAAAATTAAATTTGATGTCAAAGTCGACAAACCCAAAATGCTAACGAGTCTTGCATTGCACCTCGGATCTTTGATTGGAGTTCCGTGCAGTGTGCAAATATCGCAAACACAAATGCCTGCACCCAATAACGATTTGCCAAATTATTTCTTCACAGGCATCACGGGCAGCGCCTGCAAAGGAGCCGAAA
This sequence comes from Pseudobdellovibrionaceae bacterium, assembly GCA_947374445.1. GTDB lineage: Bacteria > Bdellovibrionota > Bdellovibrionia > Bdellovibrionales > Bdellovibrionaceae > CANCBY01. The sequence continues at coordinate 26,388 of CANCBY010000004.1, read as the reverse complement.
AGGGTGCGATGGACTTAACCGGAGCTATGAGCATTGGCGAATCTTATAAACAAAGCTCTCCTTCAGGACAAAGTATGTGCGGCTCTTGCAGCATTAATTTTGAGCAGGCCCTCGAAACTTCATGGAATCAATTTGTTCCATTTAGATTTTTTGCACGATTGTTGGACTCAGTGGTGAGATACAACAACTCAAAGGACGATCCAAGCTTTCCACACGCTGACATAGTTAATCTCAGCTATTTAAGCGAGACCTTTCATAAATACGGAACAATTCCTGAAAAATGCGTCGCTCCGCTGAAGCGCGGTCTAAAGTGCCTGAATAACATGTGCGAATCGCTAATCACACGAGATCTAGAATCAGCGACTCAACGAAAAGTTGTAATTCTTGATCTAGAAGAGGACCGCCAAGAAAGTCGACAAGAAAACTCAGTTCCAGGTGTGTCTTACCGTCGGGCCTGGGTGCAAATGCAAGGCTGTGACCGCAAAGTCCCAGTGCCTGTAACATGTGCTCGCGATGGGGAGTCCTACTATTTAAATACAGACAGGCTTTCTAAAAATCTCTACTGTGGCGCAGCCTCAGATGAAAGCCAGGGGGCCGCTAAATGAGAAATGTAATCCTGAGTCTATTTTTTATTTTGATGGCTTTTGATGCTCATGCCGTTTCTATTTCATCGCTGCTTGAAACCAATTCCGCAGGTGAGTTAGAAAAGCAGACAATCGTAAGATGCAATGCTGCTGATGCCGAGCTCTGCCAAAACTTGTGCTCAGATAGCAACACATGCATTCAACCTGAAGAACTATGCACCGATTGTGTCGGCCTTAAAAACCAAACTCTAAGGACTGCATTTACCGACCTCCCCTACCTGTATCGGCGCTCCAACAAAAAGCTATCTTCGCAAGAGCTTTTAAGATTTTTGCAACGGACAGATCATATGCTTTTAAATTACGATTCTTATTTGAATATATTTAACGCGAATAAAAAAGATCAGATCAAAGATCAGTTTCTTGCATTTTGTAGAATTCAAACAGGCCCAAATGTCTTTGATAATATCAGCGAAGCCTTGCTCATTGTCTCTCTATCCGAAAATCAACAGCCCGATCAATTTGTCGGCATTCTTTGTACCAACCAAAAAAGCGAGACTTCGATTTTTCCGTTGGCTTTCAATCCGGAGTATTCAAAGCAACCCATTGAATATTTTAACAGCATCATAAATAACGAAGACGGCTTGAAGCTCAAGCTGTCACTAGAACTCTCACTCAAACCCTAATCGGTGCTTCATCCAAACTGAATGCTTCGCATGGCAATCGATGAGTTTTGAATCTCGTCAAAAATATGCTTGATTTTATCTTCTGGCTTCGAGGCGCCCAAAATATAAAGCAAGGGATAATAATGATCTGGAGTCGGAATACTCAGCTTTCCGGCCTCTGATTTTGTGGCATCATGAATAAGAGCCTGAAAATCACGAGCATCTATTTTTTCTTTGACCCACTGATCAAACTCTTTGGCCCAACTTTGTACAGGAGCTTTTGTCTCCCAGCTGATACGGCGAAGATTATGAACGACATTGCCGCTGCCTAGAATGAGAATTCCTTGATCGCGCAGGGCGCTCAATTTTTGACCTAGCTCATAATGAAACTCAATCGGCTTTGACATATCAAGACTCAATTGAACAACCGGAATATCGGCCTTCGGATACATATGCCGCAAAACAGACCAAGCTCCATGATCAAGGCCCCATTGCTCTTCATCGAGGAGAATTTCTGGCGACGAGACAGAGGCCTGAATTTTTTCAGCCAACTGAGGCGAGCCCGCAGCCGGATACTGAACCGCAAAAAGCTCGTCTGGAAAACCACCAAAATCATGAATCGTTTTCGGCGACGCCATATGAGTGACACCCGTCCCGCGAGTCATCCAATGAGCCGAAATCATAAGTATCGCCTGCGGTCGAGGCAGAGTTCGTCCTAAGTTCTCGAGCATGGCAGTGTAGTCATTTTTTTCAATCGCATTCATTGGCGAGCCATGACCTATAAAGAGAGTCGGCATGCGCTGACTGGCAGAGGTACTTGTTGTTTGATTCATAATTCCTCCAAAGGCATTTTTGTGTATATTCAATTCTTATGGGCAACCTTATGAGCCGCCTGTTCACGCTTCGATTTGCGAATCAGACTTTGTCCAACTTCAGCAATTGAATCGAGAATAGGCAAAAACTTATGACCTAAATCAGTGAGTGAATATTCCACTTGAGGTGGAAAGGTTTCTTTCACTTCGCGGTGAACAACCCCCAAGTCCTCAAGATCTCGCAATCTGTGAGTTAACACTTTTGCAGAAACACCCGTCAGACGACGACGCAATTCACCAAAACGGATTGGTGCTTCAGAAAGGTTCCAATAAATTTCTAAAGTCCAGGCCCCAGACAAAAATCGCAATGCCTCTTTAATAGGACATTTATTGGGGCAGGCGTCTGGCCTTGGGCCTTTATCTTGTTTTTGTGGGCTTGCAGTTGTTTTTTTTGTCATGGTTACCAAAAGGTACCTACTTTCTTTTTGTTAGTCAATAGCCTATGTTGAAGTTCAATTGCTATAACGATTTCATTTCAAAATAGGACAAACTATGAAAAAAATTGCAGTTATCTACCACAGTGGCTACGGACACACCGCTCATTTCGCAAAGCATGTTGCTGAGGGTGCCTCGCAAACAAAACTTGTCAGCGTCGATCTGATCACCTCAGATGAGGCTTCTAAAAAAATTGACTCTCTCACTGCCTATGATGGATTCATTTGGGGCTCGCCCACTTATATGGGCAATGTCTCAGGTCCATTTAAAACATTTATGGACGCAACGAGCGCGGCGTGGATGAAGGGATCATGGAAGAACAAATGGGGCGCAGGCTTTACTGTGTCTGGCTCCCCTAGCGGTGACAAGCAATCGACTTTGATCTCAATGGCGATTCTTGCAGCTCAGCAAGGTATGTTTTGGATGCCACTCGGTATAAACAATGAATCTTACTCAGGCGTTAAGCCCGAAGACGCAGCAAATCGTCTAGGTTCGTCTCTTGGCGCAATGGCTACTGCGAGCAACGAAGCAGCCGAAACAGCCTTTGTTGCCGGAGACCTCAAAACGGCAAAATTATTTGGCGCAAGATTCGCTGAAGTCGTTGCCTCGCACTAAGACTTTGATTAGCCTAACAACTCACTAAAAAAACCAAATAGTTTTGAAAATCTCAAAACTAAAAAAACAAAAGGAAGCAACATGAAAACAAAATTAGTTCTAGCAATGGCGGTGACAATGATCAGCGCCAACGTATTTGCAGCTGCTTATGAGCTCGACAATGCTCATACAGATATTTCTTTCTCAGTAAAGCATTTGATGGTTTCAACTGCTAAAGGTTCGTTCCGTGATTTCAAAGGATCTTTTGATTTCGACGAAGCTAAAAGCACTTTGAAAAATGTTGATGTTGAAATCCAAGTTGGATCTGTAGACACAAAACAACCTAAGCGAGATGAGCACCTTAAATCTCCAGACTTTTTTGATGTTGCTAAGTTCCCACTTATGACTTTCAAAGCAGACTCTGCGACCGTTAAAGAAGGCAAACCTACAAAAATCAATGGAACTTTAACAATGCATGGCGTGAGCAAGCCAGTAACATTGGACCTTGTTTATGCTGGTCGCCAAACTGATCCGTATGGCGTTGTTCACTCAGGCTTTTCATTGAACGGCAAAGTTAATCGTAAAGATTTCGGCTTGAGCTGGAATGCTCCTCTTGCAAAATCGGCACTTGATAAAGGCGGAGTTGCAGTTGGCGAAGAAGTTACTATCGACATCTCTGGCGAAATCGTTCCTAAAAAAGAAGTCAAAAAGTAATATTTAGTCAGAACTAAAAATGGATTTTTCTCGAGGCCCCACTGAAAAGTGAGGCCTTTTTTTATAAAAAAAATTCCAATTCAAAATTGCCGAGTCAAATATTCTCATCACGCTTTTGCACGAGCCATTTTGTCTCAATCGAAATTTGCTGGATTTTCATTTTGAGCCAATGCTTGTGCGCTAAATCTTGTAGAATGGATCTGTGACTCTTTCTTTGAAAAATCGCCTAAAAACGAGGCTAAAAAAAGCAAATGATTCAAAATATCTGAATGGCATATTGATTGCTTTTTTGACCTCGTAAATGGAAGCAATCTTGGCAAAATCAATAGCGACAGCTTTAAAATCGTGCATTCACTGTGGCACGAAGCTGTCACCAGAGATGAGTTCTAACTTTTGCTGTGCTGGATGCGAATTTGTCTACGGACTCATTCAATCCGAAAGTCTTGGCAACTACTACAAACTGCGCGAAGCCAATCCCCCCACTTGCCCGGTGCCCGCTCAATCATCATCTTCTAACTATGATTTTTGTGACCAAACAGAGTTCATAGCGCAAGCAAGCGCCGATGGACTCAAAATGTGCTTCTACCTTGAAGGCATGAATTGCACGGCTTGTGTTTGGCTGCTTGAAAAACTTCCAAGTTATTGCTCCGACGCCGTACATGCGCAAATCAACATGGGCGAATCAACGATCCAAGTCACCCGCACTCCCAATGGGTCGTTTGCTACCATTGCCAGAACCCTGAATCGCTTTGGCTATCGGCCTCATCCTCTGCGTGAAAGTGAAACCGCCCAGCTTCTGCAAAAAAAAGAAAATCGCAAAGATTTGATTCGCATCGGCGTAGCTGCCGCCTGTACCGGCAATATTATGATTTTTGCTGTATCCTTGTACGGAGGTGCGACGGGAACTCTCGGCGATCAATTCCGCTGGCTTTCAGCAGGTTTGGCGCTTCCGGTCCTTACTTACTGCGCTTGGCCTTTTTATCGCAATACTTTTTCATCTTTCACTTCAAGACAACTCAATCTCGATGTGCCCATCGTAGCGGCTCTAGTTTCTGGAATCATCTTTAGCATTTGGGGCCTCTTTTCTGCAGGGCAAACTGTGTATTTTGATTCGCTCTCAATGCTCGTGTTCTTGCTACTCTCAAGCCGCTTTGTCTTAAAGGGGGTTCAGCACCGACAGCTGCAAGCCACACACCTCGAAGACGAGCTCTTACTCAGCTCAGTTTTTAAACTCAACTCGCAAGGTATATTTGAAAACGTGAGCTCTTTGACCTTAATCGAAGGCGATCTACTGCGTATTGATGAAGGTATGGTTATCCCGGTTGACGGACTCGTTGAAACCGGAAAAGGAATGATCAACACAGCTGTCATGAGTGGAGAAAGCGAGCCCATTGCGGTTGCCGTCGGCTCAAAAGTTGAGGCCGGAAGCCAAAATCTGACTGGATCGTGGACTCTTCGCGTGCAAAAAACTCCTGCGCAAACCCGCCTCGCACAAATCCTTCGCGATACCGAAAGGTCAGCACAAGCTAAATCGAAATTTGTATATTTCTCCGATCGAGTTTCAGCTTGGTTTATCGGAATCGTTTTTTTTATTGCGGCCCTTGTTGTGCTTTGGCATTTGGGATCAGCTCCACAAGAGGGTATCGCGCGAGCGCTGGCTCTGGTGATTGTCACTTGCCCTTGTGTTTTTGGGATCGCGATTCCTTTGTCGATGAGCTCTGCCATCCGTGGCGCTGCTCGTAGAGGCATCATTATTAAAAATAATGATGCCATTGAACGCCTCTGGAAAACTAAAACTCTCTTCTTTGACAAGACCGGAACTCTCACAACAGGCGAGATGACTGTTCTTGATATTCAAAAAACACAGGCAGCCAAAGATAATCCGAAGGCTTTAAGCTTTGTGCTAGGACTTGAAAAAAATCAGACTCACCCCGTCGCTCGAGCTTTAACAAAATATCTCCGCCAACTTGGTGTTTCAGAAATGGCAATTGAGAATCCGACACTCATGCCAATGGGTGGGATGTCGGCTTTGATCGAGGGGGCTGTCTACTCTATTGTCCCACTAGCCGAAAACCTATCTCAATTTTCAAAATCTCAAAATTTGTCTATTATTCAATCTTGCTATGGCCTCTTCAAAGATCAAGAATTGCTTGTCAAATTTCAGCTGGGCGATCAACCTCGCGCTGAGGCCTTGCCATTGCTGAGCTGGGCTCGAAGCCACGGACTCGCAACTCGCATGATCTCTGGCGACAAGGCCCACGTTGCAAATGTCTGTGGAAGAATTTTAGGCTTTAAAACTTGCGATATTCTTTCGCAAGTTTCTCCCGAAGAAAAAGCTAAAGCTCTCGATCTTTGCAAAGAAGGTACTGCCATGATTGGCGATGGCGCCAACGACGCCGCAGCTCTTGCCTCGGCCGATGTAGGTATTGCAGTTTGTGGAAGCCTCGATGTCAGTTTGCGGGCCGCAGATGTTTACCTGACTCGGCCGGATTTGAATTCTATCTCTATTTTATTTGAAATTTCTCGTCGAACAAAATTTGCAATTTATCGCAATCTGATTTTTTCAGCCAGCTTCAATCTGATCAGCGGCAGCTTGGCCGTCGCAGGCTTGATGACACCTCTGTGGGCCGCGGTGCTCATGCCATTAAGTTCACTGACAGTATTGCTTTCAGCGCTTTGGACTGGAAAAAGTTTTGAAAATTTAAATAGCGCTCAAACCTTAACCGCAAAAGAGTCTGCATGAATATTATCTATTTCTTATTACCGCTGGCATTGCTTTTGGGGTTTGGATTTGCCGCCGCTTTTATATTTTCGTCTTGGAGAGGGCAGTTTGATGATCTTGAAACACCCGCTCACCGTCTGCTGCTAGAAGCAGACCTAAAAATAGAACCAATTTTAGTGCAAAAAAGTGATTCGCAGAAAGGAACCACAAAATGAGTAAAACAGAACTCCATCAACCTATGGAGACATTTGCTTACGATGACGAAATCGTAAAGCAATTCAGTCTTGCAACTATCATCTGGGGAGGCGTTGCCTTTCTGGTCGGCATTATATGTGCCCTTCAGCTGGCTGATTGGCATCTTAACTTTGGACTGAGCTGGCTTACGTTTGGCAGACTTCGTCCCTTGCATACCAACGCGGCCATTTTTGCGTTCGGCGGCAATGCGATTTTCGCGGGTATTTATTATTCGACTCAACGTCTTTGCAAAGCTCGTCTTTTTAACGACACTCTCAGCAAAATCCATTTTTGGGGTTGGCAGCTCATCATTGTGTCGGCGGCACTCACACTCCCCTTTGGAATCACTCAAGGAAAAGAATACGCAGAGCTTGAATGGCCAATTGATATCGCCATCACTTTGATCTGGGTGGTCTTTGCGATTAACTTTTTTGGAACTCTTTGGCGACGGCGCGAAAAGCACATGTATGTGGCTTTGTGGTTTTACATCGCTACCATCGTCACAGTGGCCGTTCTTCATATTGTCAACTCGGTTGAAGTTCCTGTCAGCTGGTATCAGAGCTACCCTGTGTATGCGGGAGTTCAAGATGCTCTTGTTCAATGGTGGTACGGTCACAATGCGGTGGCGTTTTTCTTGACCACTCCGTTCTTAGGATTGATGTACTTTTTTATTCCTAAGGCTGCTAACCGACCGGTTTACAGTTACAGACTTTCAATTGTGCATTTTTGGTCTTTGGTATTTATCTATATCTGGGCCGGACCTCATCATCTACTTTACACAGCTCTTCCTGAATGGGCGCAAACGCTGGGAATGGTTTTTTCAGTGATGCTATGGGCTCCAAGTTGGGGAGGAATGATCAATGGTCTTCTGACTCTGCGTGGAAGTTGGGACAAGGTTCGCACCGAGCCCGTGTTAAAATTTATGGCCACCTCTTTGACCTTTTATGGAATGGCGACTTTCGAAGGACCACTTCTTTCAATTAAATCAGTGAGCGCCCTTGGTCACTACACCGATTGGATTATCGCTCACGTTCATGGCGGCACTCTGGGCTGGAACGGATTTTTAACTTTTGGAATGCTCTATTATCTCGTTCCAGCACTCTATAAAACCGAACTCTATTCAAAGCGCTTAGCAAATATTCACTTTTGGACCAGCACGATTGGCATCTTGCTCTACATCATCTCGATGTGGACATCTGGAATCACTCAAGGCCTCATGCTGAGAGCAATCGATAGCACTGGTAAATTGGTTTACCCTGATTTTGTAGAAACTATTGTCCGCATTGCGCCTTTGTATTGGATTCGCGCCTTTGGTGGAACGTTGTTTTTAGCGGGCTTCTTGGTCATGTGCTACAACCTCTATAAAACTTGGCAACTCGCGCCTAAAAATCAAAAGCAAGATTTGTATCAAGCTCCGGCTCTGTCAAAAGCAATACCTGCTGATGACAACAACTCAGGTCCTTGGCACCGCCGTCTTGAAGGACTGATGCCAGCATTTTCAATTTTAGTTTTATTGGGAATTGTTCTGGGATCTGCCATTGAGATCTTGCCCACTCTGATCGTGCATACATATGCTCCCGCTAATTCAAAAGTGGCACCTTACACTCCTCTTGAACTCGCTGGTCGTGATTTGTACATCAATGAAGGCTGCTACAATTGTCACTCACAAATGATTCGAACTTTGCCCGAAGATGTTCTTCGCTATGGCAAGGCATCATTGCCTGAAGAGTCAATGTATGATCATCCATTTCAGTGGGGCTCGAAACGCACGGGACCAGATCTAGCTCGCGTCGGAGGCAAATATCCAGATCTTTGGCACTACCGACATATGCTGGATCCCCGCTCTGTAACTCCGAACTCGATCATGCCAGTCTATCCTTGGCTCTTTGATGACAAAACCGACTTTGCAATTCTGACAAAAAAATTCTCAGTGATGCAATCTCTTGGAGTTCCTTACACCGATGACGAAGTAAGAACCGCTCCTGAGACAGCTCGCGCTCAAGCTATGCAAATAGCCCAAGGTTTATCCGCCGACTCTCCTATCAAAGGACTTGAAGACAAAAAAATTATCGCAATCATTGCCTATCTACAACGGCTCGGAAAAAATCCTGAGCTATTAAATGCAGCCGAAAAATCAGAGGCGCAACCAGCTCCAGAGGTGCAATAATGAAACAAGAAATACTCACTCAATTCCCTTGGCCTTGGCTCCCGACACTTGCGCTTGTGATATTCTTTGTGTTCTTTATTGGACTCTTGATTAATGTCTCAATGAGGTCCCGTCGGCCGATCTTTGACGCAGCCGAAACACTTCCGTTGCAAGAAGCCCAAAAATTTGGAGAAAAATTATGAGCGACTCAAAACTGCCTCCTAAAAATACGATTCTCAGCGATGAAAAGGCTCTGCTTTTAGATCACGACTATGATGGTATTCAAGAGCTCGATCACCCGCTTCCACGTTGGTGGGTGTGGGGATTTGTTTGTTGTGTAATTTTTGGTATCGGCTACATGGGCTATTACATGACAGGCCCAGGCCCGAGCTCAAAACAAGAACTCAGCAAAGCTATGGCAGAAATTGAGGCCCTCAAGCCACCCAGCGCCAATGGCAGTGCTGGCTCAGAGCCCAGTGCCGAGGAACTCATGAAGGCCTTCAAAGACTCAGCAAGTCTCAATCACGGACATGAAGTCTATACGACAAAATGTTTAGCTTGCCATGGCGACAAAGGCCAGGGACTTATCGGTCCAAACTTGACTGATGACTTCTGGATTCACGGCACAGGAAATCTTGCCGACGTAGCACATGTGGTAACAACAGGCGTTCCTGAAAAAGGAATGCCGCCTTGGGGACCAGTACTCACTGCAACTGAGCTGAAAGATGTTGTCGCATTTGTGCACTCGTTGCACGGCACGAACCCGGCTGGAGCAAAACCTGCGCAAGGCAACCAACAGACATTCAAGGATTAACAATGAGTCTCAATGAGTTCGAACTGCACAGCGAAAGGCTCGCAACCACTGATGCCAAGGGCAAAAGAATTTATTTGCACCCGGCGGATGTGAAGGGTTTCTTTCGCACGCAGCGAACTCGGCTGCAATTTGTCTTGATTGTATTTTTTTTGGGTCTTCCCTGGATTCAAATCAATGGCCGCCAGGCGCTGCTTTTAGACCTGGCCCAGCGGCGCTTTGAAATATTTGGTTTGTCACTCAGAGCGCACAATGCTCCGCTCTTATTTTTTGTTTTTGCAGCCGCGGGATTTGGACTTTTTTTTGCTACTTCTGTGTTTGGCCGAATCTGGTGCGGTTGGGCTTGTCCACAAACAGTTTTTATTGATGGCATATTTCGCCGTATTGAGAGATGGATCGAGGGCTCAGCTCTCGAAAGAAGAAAGCTCGATGCGGCCCCGATGACTCTTAGCAAACTCACCAAGCGCTCTTTGAAATGGTTTGCGTTTGTATTGGCCACGCTCATTATCACCCATAGTTTTATGGCTTATTTTATTGGCGTTGATCAATTGGCAACAATGATCCGTCGACCTCCCACTGAAAACTGGGGAAGCTTTTTGTTTATGCTATTTTCAAGCGGTATCATACTTTTTGATTTTGCGTGGTTTCGAGAACAATTCTGCACCATCGCTTGCCCGTATGGACGCTTTCAATCGGTTCTTATGGATAAGTCGTCAATGGTGGTAGCCTACGATGTGAACCGAGGAGAACCTCGCGCAACCGCTCAGGCCAAAATTCTTGCGAAGAACCATAGTACAAATTTGGGCGACTGCGTGAATTGCTACCGCTGTGTCCAAGTCTGCCCGACGGGGATCGATATTCGTCGTGGAGTGCAAATGGAGTGCATCGCCTGCACGGCCTGCATCGATGCCTGCGATGACGTCATGACCAAGGTCCACAAACCCAAAGGGCTCATCCGCTACAATACTTCTGTTTCGACTCCGAAAGCTAACATTAAAGTTAAACTAAAGTTTACCTCAAGATCTGCTGTCTATCTGACACTTTGTTTGGCTTCAGTTATAGCTCTGACCGTCTTTCTATCCAAAATCAAACCAGTGGATGTGCAAATTTTAAGAGCCAAAGACACGCCCTATTCTGTGCAAACGGTCGAGGATGGAACCTCCGAGGTCATGAACCACTTTTTAGTCGAACTCAGCAACCAAAGTGGGGTCCGCCATGAGCTTCTATTTTTAGTGCCAAATGATTTTGACAAAAATAATATTCACGTCGTCACGGCCATTCATCCTCTTCCGATTGAAAATGGCCAAGTAACAAGAACCGATGTTTTTATTCATTTCAATAAGACTCTCTTAGAGAATGGACAAAAAAAGATTCGCCTTCTAATCAAAGACAAAAATTCAATCAGTGAACACGTTATTGAAATTGAGAAGGAGGTCATGCTTGTTGGGCCTTTCTTCTGATTCGATGTGGCTGATCCCTTCGACAGTTTTTTTAGCAGGGCTTATTGGCAGCCCCCACTGTGCCTCCATGTGCGGACCACTTGTTGTCAATTTTGCTAACAAAAGAAAGCATTTGGCAGCCTATCAATTGGGCCGCCTTATATCCTACAGTTGTGCGGGTGCTCTTATCGGTGCTTTCGGCGAAAACATTTTTGGCTCGACAAAATCATCTCATCTCACCATCTTCAGCTTGCTATTTATGGCTTTATTGCTGTTCGTGAATGCTTACAGAACGTTTTTCAATCGCTCTTTGCACTTTCAAATTTTTGGCTCTAACTCTAAAATTGTGCTTATAAAGTCGCCGATATGGTTCCGTCATCTCAATCAAAAAATATGGCAAACACTCAGAACTATGGCGCTGCCTCGGATTGTCTTTGCAAGTCTCGCTGGAATCTTAACTATTTTTCTGCCTTGTGGTCACCTTTACAGCTTTATGCTCGGGGCGGTTGCGACTGGCAGTGCAGCCAAGGGTGCATTGTACATGGCTGCGTTTTGGCTTGGCAGCGCTCCCCTTCTTTCCGTCGGAGCAAGCTGGATGCGCCAGCAGTTGCTACCAAGCTCTGGAAGCAGACAAAAATGGGCCGGGGGACTTTTGCTCGTCGCGGGAATTTTTAGCATCATTGCCTTTGGACTCAGGATACCCACCCTGAATGCAATGACATCACAACGCAATCTTCAAGAAAACATGAAAGCCGAAAGTCAGCATGAGCTTCGATGTCACTAATTCAAAAAATATTTCAACAAATCATTTTTTCTGGAACCCAAATCCCAGCTTGTCTGCAGGGAGTGCATTGAAATACACTCAAAGCGAAAATCAATTCAGGAGAACTCCCATGGCAAGAACGCACAGCGTACTAGTAATTGATGACGATGCAGCAATGCGCTCAATGGTCGCAGACTTTTTACGTGCTGAAGGGCACAAGGTCAGCGAAGCAGCCCTTGCCAGCGATGCACTTGCACGAATTTCAAAGGGTGAATTTTTGGTGTCTTCTTCCGCAGACTCATCCGCATCGGACACAGGTATAACACTCGATTTAGTTATTAGTGATCTCAACATGCCCGAAATGACGGGGCTTGAATTTATCACGCATTTTCGTCAGCTGGCCCCTCACGTTCCGGTGATTTTAGTCACAGCTTTTGGATCCATCGAAACTGCCATTCAAGCCATTCGCAAAGGCGCTTTTGACTACACAACAAAACCTTTCAAGCTTTCTGAGATGAGTGTGACAGTTGCTCGTGCACTTAAATTTCGTGATCTCTATCTTGAAAACGAAAGACTGCAAATTGAACTCGGGCAAACTCAAGCCTTCAGTCGTATCATTGGCAAGTCGTCAGGGATGCATGAAGTTTTTGATTTGATCCGCCGAGTAGCTCCCGCCACGGCAAATGTCCTTATCACTGGCGAAAGTGGAACCGGCAAAGAAAGAGTCGCACGGGCCATTCACGAAGAAGGACCCCGCAAAACAAAACACTTTGTAGCCATCAACTGCACGGCCATTCCAGAGGCTTTGCTTGAAAGTGAACTTTTTGGTCACGCCAAAGGTGCTTTTACCGGAGCCATCGGCCGCAAAAAAGGCCTGTTTGAAGAGGCCGAAGGTGGCACTTTGTTCCTGGACGAAATTGGCGATATGAACCTAGCGCTACAATCAAAACTTCTCCGAGTTCTGCAGGAAAGAAAAATTCGTGCCGTGGGCGAAACGGCCGACAAAGAAATAGATGTGCGAATTATTGCCGCCACTCACAAGGATTTAAAACTAGCCATCAAAAATGGAACCTTCCGTGAAGATCTCTATTACCGCTTATCGGTTATCCCGATTGTCATCCCGCCTCTCCGTCATCGCCGCGAAGACATTCCATTGCTAGCTCTGCACTTTTTGAAAAAATATGCAGCAGCCAATAAGTCCTCGGTGAAAGAGTACACTCCCGAAGCGATGGCTCGCCTGCTCTCGATGCCATGGGAAGGAAACGTCCGTGAACTCGAAAATATTGTCGAGCGCGCTGTGGTGTTAGCACAGGGAAGCTCAATCGACGTTCGCGATCTTCCATCAGGTGCGGAGGGGTCCGTAGAAACTTTTTTTGAGGCCACTCACTCGGGAGCACTGCCTACACTCGAAGATATTGAGCGCCGCTATTTTAAATTTGTTCTCGATAAGACAGCAGGACGAAAAGAAAAAGCCGCTCAAATTTTGGGTATCAACCGACGAACTCTTTATCGCAAAGAGCGAGAGTACGGGCTTATCGATGAATCGGCCGATCAAACTGACGGCGAAGAGTCTGAACACGAAGAAATTGATAAAAAACTTCGTTAAGAATTCCCTCTTGGTCATCTTGGGTCATCTTGTCTCGTCGAATATTCTACTTGTCCCAATTCTAAGCGCCTGCAGGCCTAACTGAATTTTGATCATTCTTATTGGGCTTCATCTTCAACCCAGTGGAATTGAATACGTTTGCCTTTTTCACGAATTTTAATTCTGGCACACGCACTGCAATAGCTATTTTAGCAAATGGCTTTAATGCCAATTTAGCAGGAGCAAAAATGCCTGGATCTAGTCGAGCTATAAAAAAAGAATACGATTTGATAAAGCAGTGCCTTGAACTTTTTGAATCCTATTACGAGGATCTTGAAAAAGGAAAAAATCTCTCCACCGAGGATCTTCGAATCGCAATTTACGCTCTCGATATCACATTAGAGGAATGCTCAGCCTACCATCCACAAACAAAGACAATTTTTGAAACACTCCGAAGATATCTTTGGGATCTGCGCTTTTTTGTCGATCAAAAAGATGGAAGTAAAAATTTGGCAAATCTGCTCGCCTGGAAGCTCCTTGATCTCAACGAACTTTTGCGGGCAATTCTAGCACTAACTCTCAACATGGAAAATCCAGCAGAGCTTCCTCAAGGTCTCAAGCGCGACCCAACAAAGGACTATTTGCAAACACCACGAATGATTATCGACCGACTCCGGTCGGCGAAGGGTCTCTCTGCCGCCTAAAACATTTTAACGCTTTGAGGCTCAAAATAAATATGAATGAAACTGAAAAAACACCCTCTTCGATACTTGAAATTCGCAAAGCCAATTCTGCACAGCTAGCTCAGATGGGCGGAAAAGCTGCCACCCTTGCAAAGCTATTAAAGTTGGATTTTCCGGTGCCGCCGGGAATATCGGTCTTGAGCTCACACTTGCAGGAGTTTGAATGGGGGCAACTGCAACAAGCAGCTGAAAAAAACAAACTATTTCCGGTGGCCGTCAGAAGTTCAGCTCAAGGCGAAGACGGCAACGAGGTTAGTTATGCAGGGCAATTCAAAACCTTTCTTAACGTGCAGGACAAAGAAGCGCTCACAAATGCCGTTGTTCAGTGTTTTGAATCTGTAAAGCGTCCCTCGAGTTTGTCTTATGCCGCACATTTTGATCGAGCCGAAATTCCGATGCGGGTTTTAGTACAAAAGATGATCGATCCTCAGTTTTCAGGAGTCTATTTTTCTCATGATCCGCGCAATCAATCATCGGGTTGGATGATTGAAACCATCGAAGGCTTAGGTGAAAAATTAGTCTCAGCGCAAGTGACCCCAATTCGGATTTTCGAAAAATCCGAAAGTACAAACTTCAGCCACTGGAAGTCAGAATTCACGCAACAAATTGTCAGTTGGGCCCGCAAAGTCGAACAAGTTTTGAACTATCAAATAGACATGGAATGGGCCATAGATCACGACGGAGTTTTTTGGATTCTACAAGTTCGCCCAATCACAACCGAAAAATCCTCGGCGAATGCCAATTCTATTCTTGAGTCCGAACTCGCTCGACTCAAAACCAAATCCACAGCAATCACCTTATGGGATGGACATTCTTTTGCTGAACTTAGCGGCGTGCCTTGCGAACTCACATATCAGATATGGGGTAATGCCTTTGCCCCCGGCAAAGCCTTTGACAAAGCTCTAAAGGAACTCGGCTACACCGGGCTTAAATCTAACTCTGGCTCTAGCTCCAATCCTAATTTTGGTGCGAGCATTTCTACGACTGAAAACAATCCTCTTTTGGAGCGTGTCTTTGGTCGAAGCTATTTAAACCTCACTCGCCTAGAGCCCGTCTACTTTGGCGAATCTCCTTACAGGATCGCTCCAAGTCCAAGACCTCATCTTGTTTTTGAGCTCAACCGAATGACTCCACGCCTTCTGCTCAAAGGACCTGCTGGCATTTACAAAATGCTTAAGGTGGCTTGGAGAATTCAAACTCAACGCAAGGAACTCTCCAAAAAAGCAGAAAAATATCTGCAAAACGACATCTACGCCCATCTTAGCACCCACGAAATATATGCAGAAGCATTGAAGCGTCCTGCGAAAGAGCAACTCGACTATATTAAGCGACTCGTTAGCGATTTTTCAGAAACTCACTTAGTGAGTACATTCTTGATCACGCTACTGATTGAGTCGACGACTCAAGGAATTCTTGCCCTTCTCAGTAAAGACCTCGGAGAAAAAAGTGCTCAAGAAGAATCCCAGCACTTTATGGGCGAGAACCTCAAAACCATTTCCAACGAAATGTCTCAAAGCTTAATTCAAGCTCATGACAGCAAAGAAAATTGGGACAGCTTTATCAGCCAATTCGGTCACCGTGGACTCGGCGAGATGGAACTTTCAAATCCTCGTTGGATCGAAACTCCGCAAGTTGTGCGAGTTCGCAAAAATCTAACCCCAAGCAATACACAGCTGCAAAAATCAGTCGACCAATCGCTTCATCGCGAGCAGATTCTGGCACAAATATCCAAGCTTCGAAAACCGCTCCTGCTCCAAGAACTGAATGAGCTGCAAGTTTTACTGCAGCTGCGTGAAAAAATTAAAATGCAAGTGATGAAGCCTTATGCCGATATTAGATGGTCTTTGCTCAGTTGGGCCGGCACGCTTGATATTGGTTGGAATTCACCAAATAATATTTTTTGGCTCAACATGGACGAAATTCTATCTCTGACAGAAAAAAATAAATCTCAAGACAAGCAAAAAATCCTAGCTCTCATAAAAAATAGAAAAGATTTGGCAAAGGTCTATAGATCAGTCGAACTCCCCATGAGCTTTTCAGCCGCTGACCTGGAAGAAATTTTGTCACCACGCCAAACTCAAAAAAGCCAGACACTTCTCGGTGTTTCACTGTCACCAGGAATTGCGTCCGGAGTTGTTCATATTGTACAAAATCCAGAAACAGAAGATTTAAGCCGCTGGCCCGAGAATACTATCTTGGTCGCCGAAGCCACAGACCCAGGATGGACACCTCTGTTTGAACGAGCCAAAGCGGTGATTGTATCACGCGGAGGAATTTTATCTCATTGTGCCATTGTCGCCCGGGAAATGGGACTGCCAGCTGTCGGAGAAATATTAGGCGCAAAAGATATTTTAAAGGAGGGAGAATATGTTTGGGTTGACGGAGTTCACGGCACAATTCGACGAACCACTTAGGCAAGCAATTATTCCAACCTTTGTTCTGCCATTTACGATTTTGGGAATGATTCTGACTTCTCTGGCCACTTGGATTGCTGCATTTTTTGGAATTCAGCTCAAAGCCGAAGGCCCAAAAAGACTCTTTGAAGTTCTGATGCGACCAAAGATTATCCTATGGGCTTTGATTTCTAATGGATTATTTTATGCGGTCTATGCTGGCTGGCAATACGAAGCCACATCTTCAAGACCTTTGTGGCTGATTGAATCCAAAAATCACCACCACCCTGCAAAAGCAGAATACATTGAAGCTCAAAGCCCAGAAGCCATTCTATCGGACGAAAACCAACGCAAAAAAAATCTCGTTGAACTAAAGCTCCTCTGGACCATCAAAATTTCAGGAGGAGTATTCGGCGGAATTACCTCAAAGGGATCGGCACTTTTTATGGGCACGAACAACGGAAAAATATTCGAAATTGATTCGCTTTCTGGAAAGGAGCTTCGTCAATTCTGGGTCGGGCAACCCGTTATGACAGCCCCGCTAATTCTAGAAAATAATCTGTTTTCAGGGGAAGGCATTCATGAAACTCACCATGCTCGTTATTATAAATTTGATCTTCTCAATGGAGAAATGGTCGCCTCAACGACCACCGCCGGTCATATCGAAAGAACGGCGACCGTTACGAGCATTGGAAACAAAAAAATTCTTCTGACTCCTGCTGGAAAAGCTGGCGTGATTGCCATCGACAGCGCGGACATGACAACTCTATGGCAGGCGCACGTGGGCCATGTCGACTCTTACCCGATCACCGATGGCGAAACGGTTTTTGTCGGGACTGGACTTGAACAAGGCTTCAATCAAGATGGCACATTTGCTTATGCTCTTGAATTAACTTCAGGCAAAACCCGCTGGAAAAAACAACTTCCAACTTCGTCTTGGGGGCGCCCTATCCTTTGGAAGCAGCAAGTCTGTTTTAGTGTTGGCGATGTCTATTCCAACACCGACTATGGCCAAATTTCTTGCTACGACAAAAAATCTGGGCAAGAGCTGGGAGCAATTAACCTGTCAGGTGCGGTCATTTCAAATCCGATACTAAGGGGCGACAAACTTATCATCAGCGATCTGAATGCAACAATTTATCAAATTGATCTTGCAACAAAATCAATTGATTGGCGCATCGAAGTTCCACATTCAGGTCTAAGTTACGCACCGGTAATTTCTGACCTCACCACCTCAGAAAATTTAGATCTACCTAAAGCCAATAATCAGAATGATCACCTTATTATTCCAGGAAGTGATGGCCTCTATATTTACTCTCGGCAAAACCAAAAGCTAATTTATAAATGGGCTCCCGACGAAAAATGGAGCTCTTCATTTTCAAACGTCTATATTAAAAACAACGTCTGGTATCTAGCAGACTCAAAAGGAATGGTACGAGCACTTCAACCCATCTATAAATAAAATTTAAGACTTAGGGCGTATCGAACTCAATCGTAAAAGTGGCTCCTGTACCCGGACCTTGGCTTTCAACCGAGATCTTAGCCGACATCTCTTCAACTAATTTCGACACAACAGCGAGACCTAAACCAGTGCCCTTGCCTGCTGCCTTTGTCGTAAAAAAAGGCTGAAATATTTTATGGCGATTCTCTGCAGAAATTCCACAGCCCGAATCTCGAATTGCAATCGCGCAACGCTTGCCAGACAAAACCTGAGAAGAAACTTCAATAAAATTCAGCTCATCGCTAGAGGCAGATTTACTTTTTTTCTCTTCAATGGCGTGCATTGCATTGATCAAAATATTTAAAAAAAGCTGCTGCAAGTGACTGGGCTCAGCAAAAATTACTTGATTGATTTGATGAAGCTTTATCTCGATCCCAATTCTATGGCAGGGCTCTCGGAGTAGAACCAAAACCTCTTCAAGTGCCTGATTCAAAAAAACTTGCCGTAGCAAAATTTTGTCTGGCACTCGACTGACACGCAACAAAGACTGAATCAATCCCGAGATTCGATCGATCTGTCCAATGATCACTTCAATATTTTTTTCTGCCACTTCTTGACCACGCACTTGGTTTAATACCAGTTCAGCTCGGCCGCGGATAACCCCCAGAGGATTTCCGATTTCATGAGCTAAACCACCGGCTAGCATTCCGATAGAAGCTAATCGGTCTTGCTGCAAAATTTGCTGCTCCATTTTTTTTTGGTCCGAGAGATCGACAGCAATTCCCATATAGCCAACGATTTGCCCAGAAGGCTGCCTGTAAGGCGTAATCGTCAACAAAACAGGAACCATGTGACCATCCTTAGCCTGATTGGTCACCTCGCCACGCCAAAATCCAATGCTCGGATCTAGGATAGTTTGCCACATACTTTTATAAAATTTTTCATCTTGCTGAGTCGATCTTAAAAGCCGTGGAGTTTTATCAAGAGCTTCTTCTTTACTATAGCCGTAAGTCAAAACCCAGGCTGGATTAACATAAGTCAAATGCCCTTTTTTATCCGTGAGCATAATTGGCTCGAAACAATCCTCGACGCAATTATAAAAAATTTTATCAACTTGATCAGGAGCAAATTTTGTATTCATCAATACTAAGTTTATTCAACTTCAACCCCACAGGTCAACAGCCGAGCCCGTTAAGATAAGCCCAGCATTGTGACATTAAGCAGGTAAAAAACCCTCAACCGAAAGATATCTCTCGCCGGTATCGTAATTAAATCCCAAGACCACAGCATCTTTTGATAGCTCCGGCAATTTTTGTGCAATAGCAGCCAAAGTTGCTCCACTCGAAATACCTACAAGCAAGCCCTCTTCGCGTGCACTCCGCCTTGCCATCTCACGAGCCGTTGGTACGTCGACTTGAATCACGCCATCAAGATATTGAGTTTGCAAATTGGCGGGAATAAAGCCAGCGCCAATGCCTTGAATACCATGTGGAGCAGGTGCCCCCCCAGAAATCACAGGTGATTCCTTGGGCTCAACCGCGTAAACTTTAATTTTTGGCCAGCGCGCTTTCAATACCTTTGCCACACCGGTGATGTGTCCACCAGTTCCTACGCCCGTGATCAGCACATCAATACCATTTGGAAAATCTGCAATAATCTCTTGAGCCGTGGTCTTTTCATGAATTGCAATATTTGCAGGATTTTCAAACTGCTTTGCCATCCATGCGCCTGGAGTCGCCGCAAAAAGCTCCTCGGCTCGTGCAATAGCGCCTTTCATGCCCTTTTCTTTTGCAGTCAGTTCGAATGTCGCTCCATAAGCTAGCATAATTCGTCGTCGTTCGACTGACATGCTCTCGGGCATAACCAAAATAAGTTTATATTTTTTGACTGCAGCAACCATTGCGAGGCCAATTCCAGTATTTCCCGAGGTCGGCTCGATGATAGTCGCGCCTGGCTTTAGAGCACCTGACTTTTCAGCATCTTCAATCATTGCAAGAGCGATTCGATCTTTGATCGAGCCTCCCGGATTTGAACGTTCTGATTTAATCCAAACACTAGAGAAAGACCCAAAAAGTCTGTTTATCTTGATATGAGGCGTTGCCCCGATAGTTTGCAACACATTTTCAGCTTTCATTTTTGTCTCCGATTGCAACAGATCTGATTCAAACGCTACCGACTAACTCCTGATCATTCAACTCATCTTCAATTATAAATAAATAGCATTGAAATGCAGACAAAGACCTTGCCGCAGCAAGACCAAAGTCGCAAATCGATTCTTATAACTTTATTAAGCGGCCTAAACCAACACCTTAAAAACGATTTGGTCTTTAGCGCTGCGATTTTTAATCCGATAAAAAATCAAAATTATTTCAGTTTTTTGATTTTGCATGCCTGTTTTAAAAATAGAGGATCGAAGTGGAAGATTTTGAAAGAGAACTTAAGGTTGGATTTCTTGATGAGGCCGCCCAGGCTTTGGCGGACACCGAGCAGTGTTTTTTAGCTCTTGAAAGCGATCCCACCAATGCCGAAAACCTCAATAAGATATTCCGTCTAGCACACAACCTAAAAGGAAGCTCAAAGGCAGTTGGCTTCGATGAAATGGGCGCTTTCACCCATCAGTTTGAATCATTTATTCTCAAAATTAAAAACGGCGAAATGGTAGCCTCTGCACCAGTCGTGAATGTCTTGTTAAATGGAAATGACCATCTAATAAAAATGGTAGAGACACTCAAGACAGACATCGATGCAAAATTTGACTCGACAGCCATTCTTGCAGAGATGGCACGAATCATTGAAAATCCTGCGGCTGAAAACAGAACGAATTCCGAAAGCCAAACAGCTACTGAAGACGAAATTGAAAAAATTATTTCTGAGCTTCAATCCGAAAGCACACAAGAAGACGCGACTGATTTTTTCAGCACCCCTGAACCGGTCTTCGAAGCGGTGCCATTGATAGCCCCTCTTTCCATTATTCAAGAAGAAGTACCCGCGCAGTTACTAGAAGTGCAAGCAGAGGTCGAAAAAATGGTCGCATTAGAGCCATCCCCAGCGCCAATTCCTGCAACAAGGCCTCAACCGATACAACCTTCAAGCTCGGGAGCTCCTGCCGCCAAGGCGCCGGCAGCAGAAGAAAGTATTCGTGTCTCTCTCTCGAAGCTTGAAAATTTGCTCAATTTTGTAGGTGAAATGGTGATTCTACAAAGTGTGATGAAAGAACAAGTTCTTTCATCAGAATCACTCTTACTAAAAAAGACAATTGATCAACTCGGAAAAGTCGGCAAAGAAATCCAAGACATCTCAATGAGCCTGCGTATGATTCCGGTTAAACAGACCTTTCAGAAAATGCAAAGAATTGTTCGAGATACAGCACAAGCCACCGGAAAAGACGTAGCCATCACATTGGTTGGCGAAGAGACCGAGCTAGACAAAACAGTGCTCGAAAAAATCAACGATCCTCTTGTTCACCTGATCCGAAATTCTGTAGACCATGGAATCGAAGAACAAAGTATCCGCGTGGCACGTGGAAAAAATGCAAAAGGGCAAATCACACTTTCGGCTTCACACAAATCAGGTAAGCTCATCATTGAAGTTAAAGATGATGGTGGCGGCCTCGATGCAGAAAAACTTAAAAAAATTGCAATCGCTAAGGGCGTTATAAAACCAGGCGTCGCTCTCACCGAAAAAGAGGCATTCAACCTGATCTTTGCACCGGGCTTTTCAACCAAAGAAAAAGTTACTGACGTCTCTGGACGTGGTGTAGGCATGGATGTTGTAAAAACGAATGTGCTTGATCTCCAAGGAGAGATCTCGATTGATTCAACACTAGGCACTGGCACCACCATTCGTATTGCATTGCCGCTCACGCTGGCAATCGTCGACGCCATGATCTTAACCTATGGACCAGAAAAATATGTGATTCCTCTCAACCACGTCCACGAAACCGTAAGGCCCACAGAAAAACAAATTCAAAATACTTCGGGTTTGGGCGACATTTTACTTTTGCGCGGAGAAAACATTCCTATTTTCAGATTGGGTGATTTCTTTAATAGAAAATCAGCACAAAAAAACACTGACATGATTGCCTTGGTTGTTCGCTCAGGCGCATCCCCATGCGCACTTTTAGTTGACGACATCTTGGGCCAATTCCAAGTTGTGATAAAGCAATTAGGACCTGAGCTTCAAGGTTTTAAGGGCGTCAGCGGCTCAACTATTCTTGGTGACGGCAAACCCGCACTGATCATTGAGCCACAAGATTTAATTAAACGTAAACTTTATATTTCAACCCCTACCCCATCGGCGACGCCAGCAGCGACGCCAGCTCCTGCCGGAGGTCAAGCCGCATGATCGATAATTCGCGTTACCTTTGTTTTAATCTAGCAAAAGAAGAGTTTGGAATTCCTTTGCTCGCAATCAAAGAAGTCATCGGCTATCCAGAATTCACGCCAATTCCCCAAGCCCCCACACATTTCTTAGGAATTATGAATTTACGAGGTCAAGTGATCTCGGTGATGGATCTGCGAGTAAAACTAGGAATTAAGCCTTCGCGCACCGAAGAGACTTCTGTGATCATTCTAGATCTTGGTGACTACAACCTTGGTGTTGTCGTCGATCAAGTCAATGCTGTGCATCTGCTCAGCGCCGAAGAAATGGGCGAAAAGCCGGTAGTCGAAAATTCAAAAAACCATGACTACATCACTGGTGTTTTCAGAAAAGAAAAACATTTAATATTACTATTAGATATAGCCAAAGCACTCTCTGTGCAAGATCGATCCACTCTCAGTCAAACGCAAAAGAACGCGGCATAGGAGAATATTATGAATTTATTAACAAAGGTCTCTTTACGAACAAAAATAATTGGGCTGGTTCTTTTCGTGATCTCATTAATTGGGGTCGGAGGACTCTACGCCTTCAATCAGTTTGGCGATAAATATGCGGCAGAAATGTTCAATAATCAAAGTGACGGCTCGAAGGTATTAGCACAAAAAATCGCAGCTCAATTCTACGAGCGCTACGGAGACATCCAAGCATTTGCTTTGAACCCAATAACACGCGAACTCAATGCAAAACGCCTTCCTCAGATATTAGATGAATATGTCAAGCTCTACGGAATATACGATGTTATTCTTGTCGTTGATAAAAATGGAAAATTTGTGGCCTCAAATCAAAAAGATTCAAATGACAAACCTGTAGATATAAAAACACTTTCGACTAAATCTTACGCTGACTCGCCATGGTTTAAATCGATTATGGCTGGCAACTTGACCGAGGACAAAGCCAAAGGCTTTACTGGAACCTATTTCGAAGATCTGCAAGTTGACCCCATCTATGGGCTTGCTCTCAACCAACCCAAACGAACCGGAGTTTCATTTTCTGCACCGATAACAAACGAACTCGGCGATATCGTTGGCATCATCACCAATAGGGCTAACAACAAGTGGTTCGAAACTGAAATGGCTGCAGCTTGGGACATGATGAAAGTGAAAGACGCTGAAGTCACACTTGTTAATAAAGAAGGATTTGTAATATCAAACCTTGCGCCAAAAGATCACGGCGGCAAAATGGAGTTTGATGACGACCTTGAAAAAGTTCTATTCAAAGAGAACGTCGCTCAAAACCATCAACCAGTTGGCGCTCAAATCACCGCGCACAAATCAGGAGCTATTATCTCTAAGGACATCAAAGATCCTTCGCCAGATCTTGTCGGATTCGCCTACATTGATGACCCTAAATGGATAACATCAATTGGCTGGACAACAATGGTTCACGTGGACGCCGATGAAGCAATGCTCCCTGTAACCAAAGCTAAAAACAACTTCTACCTCATTTTTGCTATGATTTCATTCGTCGGAATTGCAATTGCAGTTTGGTTTGGATTGGTCGTTTCAAAAACGATAAATCACATCACTCAAGGCCTCTCGACTTCGTCAAAAGAAGTTAACGATGCTGCTACAAAAATTGCAAGCCAGGCTACACAACTATCTGAGTCTGCCACCGAGCAAGCGGCAGCTCTCCAAGAAACCGTCGCGGCTGTCGACGAGATCAGCGCTATGGTTGAAAAGAATGCCGATAATGCCAATAAATCAAAAGAGGTCTCAAGCCAAAGCCGAGAGGCCGCTCAAAATGGCCAAGAAATTGTAAGCCAGATGAAATTGGCAATGTCAGAAATCAGTGATTCAAACCAAGAGATCTCAGACCAGATGACAGAAAGCAATAAACGCATTGGTGAGATCACAAATCTGATAGCGGATATTGGAGTTAAAACGAAAGTAATCAACGAAATTGTGTTTCAGACGAAACTTCTTTCTTTCAACGCATCTGTCGAAGCAGCGCGGGCTGGTGAGTACGGAAAAGGTTTTGCGGTTGTTGCCGAAGAGGTCGGAAACCTAGCTCGCATGAGTGGAAGCGCTGCTAAAGAAATCACTGACATGCTTGAACAATCAACTCGCCAAGTCCAAAGTATCGTGACTGAAACCAAAGAGCGCGTTGAAAAAATAATGGCTACGAGTAAAGAAAAAGTTTCTTTGGGAACTGAAAAAACAGAAGCCTGCAGCAAAGCTTTAACCGAAATTCTAGAAAATGTGGAATCAGTCGATAGCCTCGTTGCCGAGATTGCAACGGCGTCTTCCGAACAAAGCCAAGGCATTCAAGAAATATCTAAAGCTGTTGGTCAACTTGAAGCAGTAACTCAACAGAATTCAAGTGTAGCCCAAAGCTCATCAGTCGCTGCCGAGCAACTCAATGCTCAGGCTTCGGCTCTCAACGGAAGCGTTCTTGAACTTTCAGAAGTTGTCACCGGCAATCAAATCCAGCCTTTAGGCAACAGTGAGCCTAAGCAAAACCGCTCGCACAAAAATTCAAGCTCGACACCATCGCACCAAAATGACTCTGACAATATAGTAAATCTAAAAGGTCGCTCTAAAAAGGTTTCTCCAAAAAAATCGGCAGCGCCGGCACCTTCGTATTCGCCTGCAGCCCACGAAGACGACAGCCTTAAAAAGGCTTCTGGTGGCGACTTCGTGCCATCGGCAAACGATCCTGGATTTGAAGAATAGTAATACGAATTAATTGTTCGTACTTAGGAGTAGATTTTTTGGAAACACGTGAGTCAATTCAACATGTTGTGAATGAAGTCTCAGGCATCGTGAGTAAGATGGCTGGTATTCAACTGGGACCTAAACAATCCTCAATGGTTGAAAACCGCCTCAAAACTAGGATGCTGCGCTTAGGGCTCGAAGAGTTTTCAGACTATCTCGATCACTTGAAAAAAAATCAAGAGTCCGAGTCGCAAGCTCTGCTCTCGTTGATGACAACTCATCACACTTATTTTTTTCGAGAATTTTCTCATTTCGAATTTTTGCTCAACAGAGGTCTTGATCTTTTGATCGAGAAAGCTCGTAAAACAACTGACAAAACAATTCGCATTTGGTCGGCGGCTAGCAGCCGTGGCCAAGAAGCATATTCTCTAGCGATGTTTTTTAATTTTCATTTAAAAGCGGCAGCTCCCGATGTGACATTTGAAATCTGGGGCACTGACATTGATCCTGAGTCAGTGAACCACGCAAAAAATGGTGTTTACAAAGCTGAAGAGCTCAAGCAATCACCGGCCATGTATATGAACGGTCAATGGACCCGAGGCACCGGCCAAGTCCGAGACTTTTCTAAAGTCAAAGAAGCACTAAAAAAACATGTTCACTTTACAACAGCAAATCTTTTAAGCCCTGAGCCCTTTTTGCAAGGTAAAATGTTTGATGTTATTTTTTGCCGAAATGTTTTTATCTACTTCAATCAAGATCAAATCAAACATTGTTCAAAGCACATGATCAAACATCTGCAACCTCACGGCTTCTTTTTTCTGGGGGTGTCTGAGTCTTTGAATGGATTGGGTCTACCTGTTAAATCTATAGGCCCATCGGTTTACCAACACCCGGTCGCCGAAGGCCGTAAGAACTCGTCACAACCTTCAACCCAAGGAGCTGTGGCTAAGTCTGTCCAATTGCCCCCTCCTCGAGATTTAGATGTCTTGTGTGTCGATGACTCCGCCACTATTCTTGCCTTGCTCAAAAAAATCCTCGGCAAAGAAACTGGTTTTAACGTCAAAGCAACGGCCGCTAATGGACGCGAAGCACTTGAAAAAATTAAAACTCAAAAATTTGATCTGATCACTCTTGATCTGCACATGCCAGAGCTTGATGGAGTTGGTTTTCTGACTCAATCAAAATCAATGGATCGACCGCCGGTCATTATTGTCTC
>CANCBY010000003.1 GCA_947374445.1 Pseudobdellovibrionaceae bacterium | reverse complement strand
CAATCAAAGCTTGTGGGTATTGATGAAGGTTCTTAGCCAGCGATTCATGGACCTCGATCGCAATTGACAGCTCTTCCATGATTTCACGGCGAAGCGCTTCTTGTGGAGATTCGCCAGGATCTATTTTACCACCTGGAAACTCCCAGCTCCCGCCGCCCAAGTCTGAGGCCAGTCTTTGAAAAACCAAGACCTCTATTTGGGGCTGTGGTTGAGGCTGCAGACCTTGAGCTTGCACACAGCGCCAAATCACAGCGGCGACCACCGAAATTGGCTTCATGAAACTTGGCCTCAATTCAGTCACCCCACTTTAATCAGCATCTCGGCTGTCTCCTTTGACGAAAACAAATCTTTATTGAACAATAGTAACAGTATGTTTTCTGGCAATAACAACCTCTCGCAATACAATCCACGCAACTTCATCATCTGGATGACCCTGGCTTTTCAAGCTGGGAGCATCAACGCCGGTGGATTTTTAGCCTGCCACAAGTTTGTGACCCATACCACCGGATTTGCAACTGCTTTTGGAGCAGAACTCGCCCTCGGAGAAATCTATGCAGCTATGAGCATGGCCTCAGTGCCGCTATTTTTTTTGGCGGGCACCATGATCTCAGCCTATCTCGTAGATTATCAAATCAACCAACATCAAGCTCCGCGCTATAATCTCATTCTGATGATGATTGCGGGCTTTATGGTCCTCGTGACTTTTTTGGGGCAATCAGGAGCCTTTGGCACTTTTGGCAACGAGTACGACAGCCTCACAAATTACGTGTTGCTTGCACTGCTTTGCCTCACGAGTGGCTTGCAAAATGCGGCCATTTCGTCGGCCTCAGGCTCTAGCATTCGCACCACTCATCTCACTGGACTAACGACCGACTTGGGCATCGGCATCGTGCGCGTTTTATCTCCAGGCACCAACGCCTCGACTCGCAATACCGAAAGCCACGCCAACCTTACAAGAATCGGAATCATCGCGTTTTTTATTTTAGGCTCTACTTTTTCGGCCTTTATTTTTATGCGTTCACACTATTTCGGATTTTTAGTGCCAGCGGGCACGGCTCTAGCTATTCTTATTTCTGGCCTTGGAAGACAGGGTCAAAAATGAGCGCTAAATACACTCTAACTTATCAAAGCTCGAAAGGTTCATTTGATCGCACTTCATAACTCTTACTTTGTAATTCTTTTGGGCGGAGTGGCGTTTTTTCTGTATGGCATGACACTCGCCAGCCAAGCTCTTGAAAAACTGATGGCTAGCCGGATCACCGGACTTTTGAACAAACTTTCAGAAAGTCAGTTTTTAGCCATTGTGGTCGGAGTTTCACTGACCACTCTTTTGCAAAGCTCAGGGGCCGTAACATCAATGCTTGTTGGACTGGGCTCAGCCCGAGTGATCAGCTTGCAACAGGTGATGGGTGTCATTATTGGCACAGCAATTGGCTCAACGCTCACCGTGCAATTGATCAGCTTTGATCTGTCACAGTATGCTCTGCCGCTTTTTATTGCCGCATTTAGTGTGTATTTTATGGCAAAAAAATCAAGCATTAAAAATTTAGCCTTAGTCCTCATGGGTTTTGCTATGCTCTTTTTTGGTTTAGGCATGATCTCTTCCGGAGCTCACTACTTTGCCGAGCTAGACATTGTTAAAGAATACCTAAAAACTCTGCAAGCAAACCCACACATCTCGCTTTTGATAGCGATGACTTTTTGTGCCTTCGTTCACTCAAGCGCTGTGACCATTGGCCTCGCGATGAGCCTTGCACACAGCGGAGCTATCACTTTGAATGACGCCATGTTTTGGGTTTATGGCGCTAACATCGGCACTACATCTACAGCTTTGATTGCTGCAGCTGGCAGCAACTATATCGGCAAGCAAGTCGCTTGGGCTCACTTTTTTTACAAAGCATTGAGCGTTGCCATCTTTTTAATTCAGCCGATCCACTCGGCTTTTGTGAGCCTACTCTCTTCCTTTGACACCACTGTAGAAAGATCTATCGCCAACGGACATCTATTTTTTAATTTGATCTCGGCCGCTTTGTTTTTTCCGTTTATAAAGCCCGCAGCGCGCGCCATTGAAAAATTATTTCCTAAAAGCCAAAATGAAGACTTTAGCTCCGAATATCTCTCACTCAATAACTACCAATCTTCAGCGCTCGCCATCTCATACGCCAACCGTGAAATTATGCGCACAGCTGACATTGTGCTCACTATGATCCAAGACTCAGCCAAGCTCTTTGACTCACCCGATATCTCGCTCATTGAATCCATCAAGGAGCGAGATAACAAGGTCGACTTTTTGTACCGTGAAACTAAAATGTTTCTCTTAGATCACGCTAACAAGAGCACGACCACTGTTCACCAGAGCATCATGAACATGATCATGTTTATTTCAGATCTAGAAAGAGCGGCCGACATCATTGACATCAACTTGACAACGCTTGCGATCAAAAAGAACGCGCTCAAACTTGAGTTCTCTGAAGAGGGCAAAGATGAAATTTTGCAAATGCACTCAGAAGTGATCAAAGTTGCGATGACCGCCATGAATGCCTACAACAACAAAGAAATGTGCGATCAAGCTATCAACCTCAAGCGAGAACTGGCCAAGCTTGAAATCACACTTCGTGAAAATCACATCAGCCGCCTCAACAGAGGCATGCGCGAGTCTATCAACACAAGCTCGATCCACTTAGACCTTCTCAGCGAGTACAAGCGTATTGCGGGCCTTCTCTGCAGCCACGCTTACAGTCAGAGGACCTAAATGTACCTATCCGTGGGACTATTGTTTTTGTCGAATATCTTCATGACGTACGCATGGTACGGGCATCTGAAGTCGATGAAAGATTCTCCCCTTATCTGGGTGATTCTTGTGAGCTGGGGAATTGCATTTTTTGAATACCTGTTGCAAGTTCCTGCCAATCGCATCGGTTCTGAAACTTATTCTTTGCCACAGCTGAAGATCATCCAAGAAGTCATCACCATGATTGTCTTTGCAGGATTTAGCTATTTTGTTATGAAACAACCGCTGAAGCTTGATTTTCTCTGGGCGGGTTTTTGCCTGATAGGCGCTGTGTACTTCGTTTTTAGATCCTAAAACCTTCTAAAGAATTTATTCATTTTTTGCATGACAAAATGATAATCATGCGTTTTACAATTCTTTGAAATTCCCCTAAAAGCTCTTCAACAAATACTTTTACGAGGAGTCACAATGAAAACACTTTTATCTGCACTGATTATTTTAGCAACAACTCATCAAGCGATGGCAACAGCCGGCGATGTCATTTCTTGCTATGACCGCTACAGCAAAAGCCCAACACCCATCATGACGGCTATCACAGTATCGCAAACAACATTGCGTGATATTCGCTTCAACACCTCAGAAGAATACAAAGATGTTCTTTTACCAACAAGAGCTACCGTGACCGGAACAATGGTTGTCAGCAATCACAGTCCTTACAAAGGCACAATTCAATATGTTTTGCCTGGAAACATTCGCCTGCTCCTTCCGGCCAACCTTAGTAAAAAAAATCTTGAGACTTCATTGGCTACTGGCATCGGTTCTGGAAAGAATGAAAATGGTGTCTTGATTGGATATTATACTGGCGGAGATTCAGAGGGCGGCAACCACTTTAGCGTTCGCCTTGTTTGCAAAACGGATCGATAACTAGCTCTCGGCGAGTGCTTTCTTTTTTCGTTCAAGCTCAGCCCTTTTTAAAAGGAGCTGAGCTTGTATTTCAGAGAAGCGCCGCCATCTTTTGGGCCATTTCTTTTGCAAAGTAAGTAAAGATTAAATCCGCCCCTGCTCGACGAATAGAGGTCAAACACTCGAGCGCTGCTTTTTCGCCATCGATGGCACCTGCCTGAGCCGCAAACTTGATCATAGCGTACTCACCGCTCACGTTGTAAGCCGCAATAGGAATATCAAAACGCTGTCGCAGGGACAATATCACATCCAAATAAGACAAAGCAGGCTTAACCATAACAATATCAGCTCCCTCGTTGATATCGAGTCGGACTTCGCGGTGAGCCTCACGGCGATTGCGGTAATCCATTTGATAAGTTTTTTTATCGCCGAATTTGGGAGCCGAAGCCAGAGCCTCGCGAAAAGGCCCGTAAAAACTCGACGCATATTTTGCTGAGTATGCCATGATGCCAGTATCAACAAATCCAGCCTTATCCAGTGCGCTTCGAATAGCACCAATCCGTCCGTCCATCATATCTGAAGGCGCAACATAATCGGCACCGACCGCTGCTTGCAGCAAAGCCATTTCAACCAGCACAGCCACAGATTCGTCGTTGATAATCTTTCCGTTTTTAACTAGGCCATCATGGCCATCCGAAGAAAAAGGATCTAGTGCCACATCCGCGTAAAGCACGGCCTCAGGAAACTCATCGCGAATTTTTTTAAGGCATTGAATGCCAAGCCCCTTCTCGTTGGTAGCTTCTGTGGCTTGCGAGCTTTTTTTATCATCTGAAATAGCCGGGAAAATTGCAAAAGACTTAAGTCCCAGTTTGAGGCACTTTTCTATTTCTTCCAAACTTAGGTCTGTGCTCATGCGTGAAATCCCAGGCATTGCTTTGATCGGCGTAGACTCCTTGCAGCCCTCGCAAATAAACAAAGGCATCACTAGATTTTCTAAGGCTAAATGCGTCTCACTCAAACCCTGGCGGATAGCGTCGGTCCGCCGATTTCGACGAAGTCTTGTACGAATAGAGAAGGTAGATGAGCTTATAGCAGCGGCATTTTTTTTCATTTTGAGCCTCAGTCTTTGAAAGAGTCGAAATAAGACTTATTTTTACTCATATAATCATGATTTTACCAAAAATTAATCGCTCGTGCCTCATTTTTGTTGAAGATGACATTCCCATGACAAATAAATAACAAGTATCAATTAGAGTGATTAAAGCCCCAAGATTGAGAGTTTAACCATGCCAAACACATTTGAAAATCTGCGTTTATACCATGCTGCTAAAACCTCAGAAACAAACCTACATTTGAAGGCCTCAGATGTATCTCCAGGTGCTGTATGGGAAACCTGTCTCCGCAAAATCCATTTTTATAACTCCGCAGAAGAAAAAAAATTACTCGAGGCTATTTTGCCTGAAATGCCCTCTTCACCTCCCGAAAAATCTCCGCGTTTTTACGAGGGCGATATGGCATTGGAGTTTTTACTTTCGCTTCTCTGTGGTCTGGATTCAAAAGTCGTCGGAGAAACCGAAATCTTTGGTCAATTCAAACTTTTTGCTCAGTCCCCAGAGGCTCAGAAAATTTCATTTTTTCGTGACTCGCGGGCGGTCCAGTTTCTTTATCAAGAGGTCAAAGCCATTCGTGATATTCATCTCAAGGGACTTGGTGTTCATAGTTATGGAAGCCTGATTCGAAAAATGAGCAAAGACCTCCCAAGTGTCAGCATCATTGGCTACGGGCATCTGGCCCAAGAAGTCATTCCTTGGTTTAAAAATAAACGCATTGATATTCACGTCAGAAATCCTGAGCGCTATACGAATGAAGGGACTCTGCGTTTTCATGACCTGTACGACTCAACACAAACGTCTTTAGCAGAACTTGTTGTCGTCGCTGCGCCCATTTCAAGCGAAGAACTTAAACTCCTTTTCGCCTCTCGCGGACAAAAAATTTCTCAAATTATTGATTGCCGCTCGCTGGACTCAAAACAAACAAGCCTCGTCAGTGATAAATACAATGTGGTTGAGCTCAAAGATCTTTTTGACCTGCTCAAAGGCCAACAACAAAAAATTCAAGAGGCCCTCCCGCGGATCCGAAACGAAATCTCCAAATGTGTCAAAGCGTACTCTTTGCGCTCCCATCATCGCCCGATGGGATGGGATGATTTATGCTAGAGACAATTCGAATTTCAGCGAGATCCAGTTTTTTAGCTCGCTTCCAAGCACTGCAAGTGGGAGACGCTCTCAAAAAACTTCAGCCTGACCTAAAAATTCAATATTTTTTTCGTGAATCTCTCGGCGATAAAAACTTAACGGACCCACTTTGGAAAATGCCGCAAAAAGGAGTTTTCACAGAAGACTTTCTTGAAGATCTTTTGCAGGAGCGCACAGACATAGTCGTTCACTCCTGGAAGGACCTTCCCACCGAGCGAGCACCAGGCACCGAAATTGTGGCCACATTGCCTCGGGCTGATCAACGAGATCTCTTGCTGATCAAAAAGTCCTCGCTTGAAAATATTGAAAAAACCAAAACTGTTAAAATTTTTAGCTCCTCTTTGCGCCGACAAAAAAATCTCACAGATTTTTTATCATTAGCTTTACCGCACGGTCCCCACAACATTGAATTTAGCGATATTCGCGGAAATATTCCTACTCGCATCGCGAAACTTCTAGCTGCGAAAGAAGTTGATGGTCTTGTCCTAGCAAAGGCTGCAATTGATAGACTGCTGCAGGCCCCTTGGCCTGAATTTCAAGAATTAAAGAATGAACTAAAGAGCTCGCTCATGCAATGCCAGTGGATGGTTTTACCTTTAAGTAAAAATCCCAATGCGGCTGCGCAAGGGGCTCTTGCCATTGAGATCAAATCAAGCCGAAATGATCTTTCGACATTTTTAAAAAAAATTAATCACGCAGAGACTTTTGAAGCCGCACAAAAAGAAAGAGAAATTTTGGCAGGCTTTGGCGGAGGCTGCCATCAAAAAATTGGCATCGCCATTTTGCCACGTCTATACGGTGAAATTGAATTTTTACAAGGGCTCACTGATCAGGGGCAAATTCTAGATTCAGCCCGCTTAACTCATTCTCAATTACAAAAAACAATTTCTGAGTCAAAAAAATGGAGCAGCTCTGCTTTGCGTCCGCTCATCGAGCGTCACGAGCTGCCTTACAATATTCCTGGTGACACGAACGCTTTATTTGTCAGTCGTATTTCTGCCTGGCGCCCATTTAAGGGGTACGTCTGGGCCGCTGGCACAGAAACTTGGAAGCAACTAGCAACACTCGGAGTCTGGGTCCACGGTTGCAGTGAAGGCCTCGGTGAGAGCGAAGACCCGCAAATAGACACTCTCGCACAGCAGCCTTTGCAATGGACAAAACTCACGCACTCCACAAGTTCTCCGAGCAAAATTTCTGGCATTGCAACCTATCAGATGAAACTCACTGCCCCCCTAAGTCCCGCATTCAAAAAAGAAATTCTTGAAGCCAACAGCTATTTTTGGACCAGCTTTTTTCTTTTTGAAGCTGTGACCTCACAGCTCCCTGAAATTTTAAATCGCGCTCACTCTTCAGGTCCAGGAAACACTTGGCTTGCGCTCAAAGAGCATCTCATGCAAAAAGGCTTACCTTCCCCCCATATTTATCTCAGCGAATCTGAGTGGAGAAAATTGTCATGACCGAAAACACTAAAAACGATCTTTCATCTCAGCTTTTTCAACGCGCTCTTAAAGTCGCGCCCGGCGGTGTTCACTCGCCCGTTCGATCTTTCAAAGGAATGGACCGAGCCCCAATTTTTTTTGCAAAATCAGAAGGAGCTTATCTTTTTGATGTCGAGGGCAAAAGATACATCGACTACTGCCAAAGCTTTGGACCTTTGATTTTGGGCCATCGTGACCCTGAGGTGCAAGAAGTGGTTCTTGAGATGATTCACACCTCTTGGACTTTTGGAGCCTGCGAGCCCTACTCGCTCGAACTCGGCGAATGGCTCAAAGAAAATATCCCTTGGCTTGGAAAACTGCGCTTTGTTTCTTCGGGCACCGAAGCTGTCATGAGCGCACTGCGCGTAGCCCGAGGCGCTACAGGCCGCGAAAAGATTCTTAAATTTGATGGCTGCTATCATGGCCACGTGGACTCTCTCTTAGTCAGCGCTGGAAGTGGACTCGCCGGCGAGGCGGTGCCTTCGAGCGCTGGAATCTCTGCCACTGTTGGTAAACTCACTGTCGTATGCCCTCTTGATGACGAAGCTGAGTTCAACCGTGTTTTTGAAGAAAATCAGTGCGAGCTCGCGGCGGTTATTATCGAGCCATTGCCTGCCAATTATGGTCTGCTGCCACAGCGTTTGGAGTTTTTGAAATTTGTAGCTGATAAATGCAAAAAAAATAATGTGCTCCTTATTTTTGACGAAGTGATCTCGGGCTTTCGTGTGGCCTTGGGGGGCATGGCCGAAATTACGGGTATCATTCCAGATCTCGTTTGCTACGGAAAAATTTTAGGTGGAGGTTTTCCGGTTGGCTGCTATGGAGGCCGACAAGATCTGATGGATATGGTGGCGCCTCTGGGCCCAGTTTATCAAGCAGGAACCTTGAGCGCCAACCCCATCGGCATGCGCGCGGGTCTTGCCACTCTCAAAAAAATGAAACGCATTCAAGGCTGGGAGCTTTTAAAGGCCAAAACGGAACACTTAAAAAAAGAACTGCAGCCACTCTTGCATACGCAAAATATGAATATGGTATCGTTTGAATCGCTATTTTGGATCCATGAAAAACGCGAAAACACAGATGCAGCTATTCGCTCAAATCATTTAATTCCAAAAAATCAGGCGGCGGGATTTAAAAAATTGTTTTTAAATGCACTCAATAAAGGTCTTTACTTAGCTCCGAACGCGTATGAGGTCGGCTTTATGTCAGCCGCCCATTCCTCCGAAGTTTTAGCAGAGACCGTGACTATTATAAAATCCGCACTCTTTGATATTCAAAATGACAAGTTTGGAGTCCGCCCCTCATGAAGTTGAGCAAAGCCCGCACTCTTTTTAGCGCTCTCTGGCTGGTCTTTACTTTTTCTTTGGTCAGTTGGTGGTTTGTTCTTAATCTACGAGGTATCGGCCCCTCAGAAGACTCAGCAAACGCTGAGTACAACCAAGAGTTCAACCAACGAAATCGGATGTATTTCTGGGAAGGCTCGACACTTTTAGTGACGGTGCTACTTGGTGGCGGTCTTCTGATTGCTATGAGCCGACGCGAAGACCAACGCAATGAAAGTCTTCGATTCTTTTTTGCCAACTTCAGCCATGACATAAAAACCTCGATTTCGCGTTTGCGCTTGCAGGCCGAAATTTTAGCAGAAGAAATCGCTCGCAACAAAGACGGCAGCGAAAATAAAGTTCTTAAACGCCTGCTCGCCGACGTTTCTCGCTTGGACTTGCAACTTGAAAACTCTTTGCTGCTTTCGCACGAAGCGGAGTTTAAGCTTTTAATTCAAAAAATTGAAATTCAACCCTTGATTCACTCTCTGCAAATGGAATTCCATGACCTGCGGATCAAGTTTACATCAGACGAATCTGTTCCGTCACCTCAACAGTCAGCTCAAGTATTGGCGGATTCTCGGGCTCTTAAGAGTGTGCTCCGAAATCTGATCGAAAACTCTCGCCATCATGGCCAGGCCACGGTCATCAAAGTCACTTATCAAAAACTTTCTAGCGGCGATGTCAAACTTGAGATCTGTGACAACGGCTCTGGCAGCCAAGTGGCTCTCAACACTCTCGGCCGCGAAATAACACCCCAAACCGCGGGAACTGGCAACGGCATTGGACTATATCTCTGTCGGCACTTAATGCAAAAAATGCGAGGTGATATTCATTTTAAATCGACGACTGAAAAAGGTTTTTGCTGTGAACTGACTCTGCCTGGTGCCCAGCTATGAAAAGGCTGTTTCTCGTCGAAGACGATGCGTCCCTAGGACAATCACTTTTTGACCGCCTCAGCCAGGACTACGCTGTCCAATGGGAAAAATCTTTTGCAAATGCCATCAAACAAATGAATCATGTAAAAAAATGCGACCTTGCTATACTGGATGTCGGCTTACCTGACGGAAACGGTTTTGAGTTAGCAAAACAAATCCGTGCGGTCAGCTCCGTTCCTTTTTTATTTCTGACAGCCCAAGCCGATGCTGAGAGTCGACTCCAAGGTTATCAATTAGGGGCAGAAGAATTTATTCCAAAACCTTTTCTTCTTAAAGAATTGCTGCTCCGAATTCATCATGTGTTGAGCGCGCACGTAAGCTTAAATTCATTGCAGGTAGGCTCTCTTTTGATCAGTTTTGATGAGCTTTCGATCAAAGACTCTGACGGAGAGCTGCAAATTATTCCCGATTCCGAAATGAAGGTTCTACAGATCTTGATCAGACAGGCACCGCAGGTTATTGACCGTGATGCCATTATGAACGAAGTGTGGGGAGTCGAGAGTGACCTAAGCCACCGCAGTATCGATAATATTATTGTCAAACTTCGAAGTTACTTAAAAGACGAAAGCCTTCGTATCAAAACCGTTAGAGGACGTGGATATCAATGGCTGTTAGAGAGGAATTTGTGAACATTCAATTTCAAAATGCAATTCAAAAAAAAGAGCAAAAGACTCCCCCTATTTGGTTCATGCGCCAAGCAGGTCGCTATCACAACCACTACCAAAAACTCAGAGCCAAACACACCTTTGAAGAACTTTGCCGCCAGCCAGAGTTGGCAGCCGAAGTGGCGATGGGCCCAATTCAAGATTTCGATTTTGATGTCTCAATTTTATTTAGTGATTTGCTATTTCCGCTCGATGCATTGGGCTTTGGGCTTTCGTACACAGACCAACATGGACCTCAGTTTATTCAATCCTTACAGGCTGGCTTTAAGCCTAAACAAAACGTGGAAGAAGCGCTCTATGAACTGCAATTTCAAGCTCAAGCTTTAAAAGCAACTCGTGAGCGGCTGCCAAAGGACAAAAGCTTGATTGGCTTCGTGGGTGGAATTTGGACATTGTTTGTATACGCTTGCGAAGGCAGTCACTCTGGCAATCTTACTTTTGCAAAAACACACCTGCACAAAGAGTCAGGTCCTCAGGGCTGTCTAGATCTTTTGCAAAAACTAATTGTTGCCAATATTGAGATGCAACTCAAAGCCGGTGCCGAAGTTGTGATGATTTTTGACACCTCTGTGGGCGAGCTCTCTCCGACCTATTTTAAAAAATATTTTGCCACCCGACTCGTCCAGATTGCTAACAAATTTCCGGGCCGAGTGGGTTACTATTCAAAGTCGACACAGGCTGGTTTTTTTGATTCTGCTTTTGCGGCGGCGCCTTGGGCTGGGCGCGGTTTTGATCATCGTTGGAATTTGCCGGAATTATTAAAAGAGAATGCAAAAAAATCAACGCCTGCTGGTTTTATTCAAGGCAACTTTGATCAATCCTTACTTTTTTTACCAGCCAATGAGTTTGAACTGGCTGTTAAAGAATATGTTGAACCTTTTTTGCAACTCTCAATGGCTGAGCGTGCGGGCTGGGTCAGTGGGCTTGGACATGGAGTTTTACCAAAAACACCTGAAGCCAATGTTCGCCGCTTTGTTGAGCTGATCAGAAAACATTTTTAGTTTGGAGATGTTATGCCAGTCCCATTTCAAGAGCTGCTAAAAAAATATGACGTGCAAGTTCCAAGGTACACAAGCTACCCGACGGTCCCGTCTTGGACTCAAGCGCCAAGTCAAGACCAGTGGCTGAATGAAATTCGTCATACCTTAAAGGGCGAAAGCTCTTCATGGGCCTTGTATATTCATATTCCATTTTGTGAAACTCTTTGTACTTTTTGTGGGTGCAACACAATCATCACAAAAAATCACACTCAAGAAAGTCCCTATGTTGAATTGCTCTTAAAAGAGTTTGATCTTTATATTAAAAATGCGCCGGAGTTGAGCCACCGCCCGCTCCGACAAATTCATTTAGGTGGAGGCACTCCTACATTTTTGTCGCCACAAAGTCTTAGTCAATTGGTTGAGGGCATTTTTTCAAAAGTGAAAAAGGCTACTCAGCACTTTGAAGCCTCTGTCGAAGTCGATCCACGAAGAACCACAAAAGAACAACTGCTTGCACTTCGCAAAGCAGGTTTTGACCGGATCAGTCTTGGCGTACAGGACTTTAACAAAAAGGTTCAGGTTCTGATCAATCGCTTGCAGCCGTATGAGATAACCGCCGAAATCACACAAGTATCAAGAGATCTTGGCTATCATTCAGTCAATTTTGATTTAATTTATGGTCTTCCACAGCAAGACCTTGCGTCGATGAAGCACTCGGTCCAAAAAACTCTGCAGCTAAGGCCTGACCGTGTCGCACTATATTCTTTTGCTCTGGTGCCTTGGATTAAGCCTGCCCAGCGGCTATTTCAAGACCACGACCTGCCAACAGCCGAAAAAAAACGAGAGCTCTATGAAGAAGCAAGGGCCCTCTTTTTAGCCGCAGGCTATGTCGAAATAGGCATGGATCACTTTGCTCTCCCGACAGATACCATGGTCAAAGCACAAACCCAGGGCGAACTTCACCGAAATTTTATGGGTTACACTGATTTTAAGACCGACCTGCTCTTGGGTTTGGGCGTGAGCTCAATCTCTGAATCGCACTCGATGTTTCATCAAAACGAAAAGCTTTTACCAAAGTTCACGGAAGCTCTCGAGCGAGGAGAACTCGCTACACATAGAGGCCATATTCTGAATGAAGATGACCAAGTAGTTCGTCAGCGCATTCTTAAATTAATGACTCAATTTCATTTGGATGTACCCACCGAAAGTGAAGTCACTGTATTAAAAAATCGCATGCAAGGGCTTGAAGAAGACGGCCTTATCGAATGGCGCGGACAAACTCTATCAATCACTCTGGCTGGCAGACCCTTTATTCGAAACATCTGTTCATTTATTGATGAGCATTTGCAAAAAGCCAATCCAGTCAATGGCCAGAGTAAGCTCTACTCAAAGTCCATATGAACAAAGTTCGAATCATCGGCGCAGGATTTTCAGGCCTGAGCCTTGCCTACTTTTTAAATAAAAATGGCGTGGCCGTCGAAGTTATAGAGCAGTCAGATCGAACCGGGGGCTTGATCTCAAGCCCAAATACATCTTTCGGAATTTATGAGACAGCCGCCAATGGATTCCTATCAAACGGCCTTGTTGAAGAGTTTATTGCTGACCTGAAATTGGAGCCACTCCGACCCGGCTCTCAGGCTAAAAAGCGTTTTATTTATCGGAGTTTGCCAAGACGCTGGCCGCTGACAGCTCTTGAAACAATAATGACTCTTTGCAAATTTGTCTCACGGCTTTTCACTCGGCAAATTTCGCCCCGAAAAAATGAAACTATCCATCAATGGGGCCATAGAGTTCTTGGCGCCGCAGCCACGCAGTACCTACTCGAAGCGGCCCTGCAGGGGATCTATGCTGGCGAGGCCCAGCGCATGAGCGCCGAGCTGATATTTAAAAAGGATCCAGCCGCAGGAAAAAGCAAAGGCCTTGTCTCTTTTAAAAATGGCATGGGCGAAATGATCAAGGTTCTGACTCACCACTTAGAAAAGGCGGGGGTTCAATTCACGTATTCACAAAAAGCAGTGCTCAAGGTTGATCCTGATATTGCCACCGTCATTTGCACAAACCCATATCAAGCCGCCGAACTCCTTTTGCAATTGAGTGCCGCCAAAGCGGACCCTGAACTTCACATTTCGAACAGTCAGCTCCTCAAAAGAATTGAACTCCGACCGATCACCACAGTCACAGCCTTTTTTGAAAAGCCTCCGCAAAAACACGCAGGCTTTGGAATTCTTTTTCCGCAGAGCGAAGGCCGATGGCCCTTAGGCATTTTACAAAATAGCCACATCTTTGATCGCAAGTCTTCGTATTTTAGTGAGACCTGGATTCTTTCGGGAGTAGATCTTTCAGAGACTCATATTAAAGACAAGCTCGTTTCTGAGCGACAGATCATCTACGATGAGAAAACAGCTCCTTTGCATTTGCAAATCACTCGCTGGCCACAAGCGCTCCCGCACTATTCATTGGAGCTCAAACAAATACTCTCTGAACTTAAGCCCATGAAAAATATTTGGCTTCATGGAAACTACTTAGGCGGAATAGGATTGAGTAAAATTTTAAAACGAAGTCATGACTTGGCGGCAGAAATTGCCCAAAAAAAGGAACTAAATTTATGAGCCCCATCGGAGTCCTTGTTAACAATATCGGAAGCCCGAACAGCCCCGAACCCAAAGACGTTAAAAAATTTCTATCTCAATTTTTGATGGACGAAGATGTCATAAGCATTCCTTGGTTGTTTCGATTTATACTAGTTCGAGGAATTATCGTCCCGATCAGAGGCGTGTCTTCTTCTGAAAAATACAAAAAAATTTGGTTCACTGAAGGCTCACCTCTGATGGTGCACACACGTCGGTTTGCTGCAAAACTGCAAGCAGAACTTGGTAGCAAATATCATGTCGAGCTAGGCATGAGATACGGCGAACCTTCAATCGGGTCAGCTCTTGAGAAGTTTAAAAATGCCGGCATTAGCAAAGTTGTATTTGCACCATTGTATCCGCAGTATGCGGCTGCAACAACTTCGGCGGCCATCAAAGAGTTCCAGCGAGTGATTGATTTGCACGGCCATTCATTTCAAGTGCAAAACCTTGAACCTTTTTATCATCAGAACTTCTTTCAAAAATTTTGGGTCCAACAATTCCAAAATGAACCGAATAAATCATGGGATCATGTCTTGTTTTCTTTTCATGGACTGCCAGAGTCTCAAATTAAAAAAACTCCAGGCTGTTTGGTCACGTCAGATTGCTGTGACAAGTCTGATGCTTGCAGCAAGAACTGCTACCGGGCACAATGCTTTCAAACAGCTCATAAAATTGCTTCAAATATTGGACTCGATAAAAAACAATACACTGTCTCATTTCAATCTCGATTAGGCCGAGCGAAATGGATTCAACCCTACACCGAGGCGACGCTAGAGTATCTCGCAAAGAACAATAAAAAAAATGTTCTTATCTTAAGCCCTGCTTTTGTTGCCGATTGCGTTGAGACTCTCGAAGAAATTCAAATCGAGCTTCGTGAAAAGTTTTTAGCTTGGGGTGGAGTGAATCTCCAGCAGATTTCTTGCCCCAATGATGACACGGAATGGGTGCATGGATTCGCTCAGCACATAAACAATTTGTAAAAAAATGATGCCAAAGAGTTAAGCCTGCTTACGTAAGATGTGAGGTAGTTTGATCACAAAGCAAGTATTAGAATCCTCTTTGTCAACGTAGAGAGTTCCCTTGTGATTACTAATAATTGTCTTTGAAATACTCAGACCCAAACCTGTGCCTTTACCAATTTCTTTTGTCGTAAAGTAAGGTGTCGCCATTTTCTCTAGTATTTCGTCAGAAATCCTAGGTCCAGAGTCTCTCACTTTTAACATGAGATAGTCCCCTTGTTTTTCAACCCCGATAAAGATCCAAGGTTTAGGACTTTCAGCTATAGCGTCCACCGCATTATTTACCAAGTTAACAAGAACCTGTTCAATTTGAATTTGGTGACACTGTATCGTAAAATCACAAGGATGATACTTGAGCTCCACTTGCGCCAGATGAAGCTTTTCGTAGCAGAGTGTTTTAATGCAATCGACCAAATCATCGATCCTAACGGTTCTCATATCGCTGTACTCAGCGTTGCCGCGAGCAAAGCCACGCAAGCTCTTAACAATTTTAGTCAATCTCTGAGCTTGAAAGTCAGCTCGCCCAGAAAAATCAATGATTTTTTCTCTTTCGATTTCAGTGATTTTTGGCTTTTGTGCGTTTTCTGAAATTAGCATCAAAGCACCAGAAATTAAAGCCAATGGGTTATTGATTTCATGAGCAATGTTAGCTGCCATTTCTCCCAAAGTCGAAAGTCGTGCCATATGAATGCTTTTCTTTTTTTCGACTTCAAGTTCACTTTCCATCTGCTTTTGCCCCGTGATATCAAATCCAATCGAAATATAGTTGACGATATTATTCTGATTATCAAAAAGAGGCATTATGTAAGTGCTCACCCAATAGAATTGACCATTTTTTTTATGGTTGCGAATCTCGCCATTCCAGACACATCCGGCACGAATTGTTTTCCACATAAGATTAAAAAAATCTGCCGCATGGAAACCAGAATTAACGATGCTATGCTCTTTCCCCAAGAGCTCATCCATCGAATAGCCTGAAATTTCAATAAATTTTTTGTTGGCAAAAGTTATCTTACCTTTCTCGTCACAAATCGATATAACTGCAACCTCTTCAATCGCATTTAGCTTTTGCTCAATAATATGAAAGGCACTCGCAAAATAATTTAAACTTTCATCTTGAAACGGACGCCATACAAACTTCCACAATCCTGCCGCAGACACCAACGAGATCACCGTTGTATCAACTAAAATTAAAATATATTTGCTCTCGATATTTAGAGAACCAACAATAAAAAATGAAACAAAATTTGCGATAGCAATTAGGCTCAGACATTTAACGAAGATATTTCTTTTGAAAAGATTTTTGTAGGCCTTCATCTCTGACTTCAATTTGGTCCCCTGGAAATATCACTAGACTATAAAATCATCCATTCAGTCGTCGTCACGCTCACGAATGATGAAGCGCATCGCTTTATCGGTTTAAACTAAACTTTTTTAAGTCCGACTTAGCAACTAAATGGAATCTTGAAAATTAAGATTGCACCAAGACATTAACTTCATGCCTTTGGAGCCCAGACTTTTGTCGACGTCATTGAACAAGCACTAAAAGCACACGCCGCATGAGCTTGAAATCACTCAAGATGGCAGTCTAGCGACAAAGATCGCCGCCAGCATTGGCACTCGATAAAGCCAAACGCAAGAGTTGGTTTTCGGCCGGGCTGCAAGTGTTCTTGTAATAGGTCCGAATGACCCCATTAGGCGCGACAACAACCACTTCATCTGTGCGGGTGTTCCACTTCATATAATCGCCATTGGCCTGCCTGATTGAAACATTGTCCTTATCAGTCGCTTTGGCAAATCTTCTGGCTGTGTTTTCATAGGCGTCGTCTGCTTTCGAATTGATG
This sequence comes from Pseudobdellovibrionaceae bacterium, assembly GCA_947374445.1. GTDB lineage: Bacteria > Bdellovibrionota > Bdellovibrionia > Bdellovibrionales > Bdellovibrionaceae > CANCBY01. The sequence goes on along the minus strand of CANCBY010000003.1, from coordinate 16,859 downwards.
CGGAACTCGTCGGAATGTTTTTGTACATGCTTGTGCCGAAGTTCTCCATTATCAAAGCCAGAAATTGATTTTTTCATATCGCTGGGTAAGTCTGCCTCAAGCTCCATAAGCCTCTCTGCTACCCGCCTATCAAGCTTGCCACTTTTTTCAAGAGCTCGTGCGTGATTTAAAACTGTGCGATTGCGCGTGATGGCTTTAATTTTTCCGACCAAATCTAAAGTCTCTGTGCCGATCCGTGAGATCATCATCGGCATACCACCACCGCCCGTGATCATAGCAATTCCCAACTGAGTGACTTTTGATTTCATGACCTCGCAGATCAGACCTTGAGCTAAAGATGGAACGGCCTCCAAAAGCTCGCCCATCGGAAGAATCAGTTGCGTGTACAGTTGAGGCAAAATCTCTCGCATTTTTTGCAGACCCTCAGAGATTTGGATAAAGAAAGAGCCATCAATGATATCACCGGCGGTTTTTTTCCACTTTTTAATCTCTGTTTCGATCATCTCAGTGATCGAGATCTGGCAAGTGATGGCATGCTGTTCGACCCCATCCTTGGCTTGGGCAGCTAGCACAAGCCCCAGTGGGCGAAAGAGGTCCACACTATCGCAAGGTGCAGCTATCACGGAGCGCACCCACAGCGAAGCGCTTGAAACCTTACTCTGAGCTCGGACAAGATCAGAGAACTCACTCGCAGAGTAACCCTCGCCAAAAATAACAACATCTCTCGCGGTCCACAAACGCCCTGGGCCCCAACTAAATGCTTCTGAGAAATTTAAGTCTAACGACCTTTCGACTTTGGTATCTGACTTTTTCAAACGCAGGCCTTGGATGCGAATAAACCAAGGTTTAGACTTCAGGCTCCAATTCAAATGTGGCTTAAGGCTCCCGACGACCTCAAACTCTAAATGCGTCCCGATTTCTGCCATAGCGGTCGAAACCATAAAAAATAAAAGAAGCGTCAAATGCGCTAAAAACCTCATCTCTTAATTTTCTATGACAGAGGACGAGAATCCAAGAAAAGAAGTGATGATCCTGCTTAAAGTGAAGGCAAAACACACCAAATTTGCTCCGAAACCGTATTGACAAGACCTAGGTCAGGCGCTAATTTGGCCCTTCTGAATTTTCGACTCTATTTGTAATAGTTGATGAAAATGCGGGAGTAGCTCAGTTGATAGAGCGATGCCTTGCCAAGGCATAGGTCGCGGGTTTGAGTCCCGTCTCCCGCTCCAAACTCTTTGAGTTTGGAGGACCTAGAAATGGCAAAAGCGAAAAATATTTTTGTCCGGAAGAACCGAACAATCCACTAGCAAGGCTTAAATAACAACCCTAGTCTTTTATATATTAAAATCGATTTGGTGACACGAAGCTCACTACTTCGACTAATATATCAGAATTGTTTGCCTCTCATTTCAGTGCGGAGCACCTATGAGTACCTTTCGAGAAATTTGGAGCAATGTCGTTTCTCAGATTCAGCCTGTTCTGAATTCAAACAATACCAACTCTGATTTTGACAATTCCATTAGCCGGCAACTTTCATTAGCCTCTGAGTCCTCAATCGATGATCTTTTTCACGATCTCAATACAACCAAAGACGGGCTCGATAAAGAGGAAATCGTTTCTCGGCAAATGGCCTATGGAAAAAATGTTATTGCTCAGGAGACTTCAAGCTCTTGGCTTAAGCTCCTTGTTCAAAATTTTAAAAATCCTTTTATTGCTGTACTTCTAGTCCTGGGATCCGTTTCGTATGCGACCGACGATGTAAAAGCTGCAATCGTCGTTTTGATCATGGTTTGCGTGAGTGTAATCATGCGCTTTCTCCAAGAGTACAAATCTTCTCGTGAGGCCGAGTCCTTAAAAGCCATGGTCAAAACCACGGCGTCGGTGATGAGGTCAGGCCAGAAACATGAAATTCCGTTTGAAGATATTGTTCCTGGAGATCTGCTTCAGCTATCGGCTGGAGATATGATTCCAGCCGATCTACGTATTATTTCAGCTAAAGACTTGTTCGTCAGTGAATCTGCTCTTACCGGCGAATCAATGCCAGTAGAAAAACATCCCAAAGTCAGTGAGCGTGAACAATCCGTCTTGGGCAGGGCAAATCTTTGTTTTTTGGGAACAAATATCGTCAGCGGAACTGGGGTTGGAATTGCAATCTCAACAGGACCTCGAACTTTTTTCGGACAGCTTGCGAAAAACGTCGTTGGACAGAGAGTCCTTACAAGCTTCGATATCGGAGTTAACAAAGTCAGCTGGCTTTTAATTCGGTTCATGCTCGTTATGGTTCCTATTGTATTTCTTCTTAATGGGATCATTAAGCATGACTGGCAAGATGCATTTCTGTTTGCGATTGCAGTTGCTGTAGGGCTCACACCCGAAATGTTACCAATGATCGTGACTGCAAACCTTGCAAAAGGGGCAATGATGATGTCCAAGAAAAAAGTCATCGTCAAGCGCCTCAACTCAATTCAAAATTTAGGCGCTATGGATATTCTATGCACGGATAAAACTGGAACGCTGACTGAAGATCGTATCGTTTTAGAAGAACACTTAAATGTTGAGGGGCTCGAAGACAACCGAGTTTTGAAGTACGCTTACCTGAATAGCTTTCACCAAACAGGATTAAAGAACCTACTTGATCGCGCCATTCTCGATCATTACGAAATGGCACATCAATCACAGGCATCACATTACGAAAAAGTGGATGAAATACCTTTTGATTTTAATCGCCGACGAATGTCCGTGATTGTTAAAAAAAGGGATGGCAGTCATTCTTTAATTTGCAAAGGCGCCGTCGAGGAAATGCTTGGTGTTTGCGATCGTGCTGAACTTGCCCGCTCAACCGTGCCTCTTTCAAATGGGCTCAAAGAGCAGATTAAAGATTTAGTTCGGGAAAAAAATTCAATGGGCTTTCGAGTCGTTGCAGTTGCGTATCGAATACATTCAGCAGAGACCGCTTCCTATTCTATTTCGAATGAGTCGGAGTTAGTCTTTATGGGCATTATTGCGTTTCTTGATCCCGCAAAGCCATCGGCCGCCGATGCCATTCGAGTTTTAAATAAACAAGGTGTTCAAGTCAAAATTTTAACTGGCGATAACGAAATTGTAACTCGAAAAATTTGTCAAGAAGTTGGGCTTGATATATCGGGACTTGTTCTCGGAAGAGATCTCGAAACGATGTCCGCCGAGCAAGTTGAAAAGACTGTGGAGTCAGCAAATATTTTTGCAAAACTCACTCCTGACCAGAAATCGCAAATCATCAAAGCTCTTCAAAAAAATGGTCATACTGTGGGCTTCTTGGGAGATGGAATCAACGATGCGCCAGCTTTGCGACAGGCAGATGTTGGAATATCCGTAGATACGGCAACGGATATCGCCAAAGAATCTGCGGATATTATTTTACTTGAGAAGGACCTCTTGGTGCTAGAAACAGGAGTCATAAAAGGCCGAGAAGTTTACGGCAATATTATTAAATACATAAAAATGACCGCAAGCTCGAATTTTGGAAATGTATTTAGTGTTTTGGTCGCAAGTGCATTTGTTCCTTTTTTACCTATGCTTTCAGTTCATCTTCTTGTCCAAAATCTACTTTACGATTTTTCTCAAACTGCTTTGCCTTGGGATCATATGGATGCCGAATTTCTTGAAAAGCCAAAGAAGTGGGATCCATCTGGGATTTCCAAATTTATGATCTTCATTGGCCCCATTAGCTCTATCTTTGATATCATAACATTTCTTGTTATGTGGTTTGTTTTCAAAGCCAACTCGGTCGAATCACAGTCTCTTTTCCAATCAGGATGGTTTATTGAAGGCCTACTATCGCAGACGCTGATTGTGCATATGATCAGAACTCAAAAAGTTCCATTCATTCAAAGCACCGCTGCTTGGCCAGTTTTGATAACAACGGCTGTTATCATCACTATTGGGATAATTATTCCATTCACTCCAATTGGGCATTCGATAGGTTTGGTCAGTCTGCCTATCAGCTATTTTATATGGCTCATCTTAATTCTGTTGTCGTACTGTCTTTTCACTCAAGTTGTTAAAAATTGGTATATTTCTAGATTCAAAATTTGGCTCTAATTAAACTGACAATTCCGTATCTTCGAGCTAGCAAAGACGATATGTGCGGACATAATTATGAGTGAATTCGACCGGGCTGCCGCAACAAAAACCTACCCTGTCAATAAAGCTACTCAAAGCAGCCATTGAACATGAGCTAGATCGTTTTACTAAATTTCAGCTCGCTAACTCAATATGAGACATTGGCATAATTTGCATGTGATATTGTAGGAGCAAATAGTTTGAAACATCTGATCTGCTACATCCTACTACTATTTACGATCAATCTCAGTGCCGGCGAGAGTTGCCAGAGTCTATTCAAGGACAAGCCGGATTCTACAAATAGCTCGTACAATCTAGTTAACCACAATTGGCGGCTTTTGCTCGACCACCACCTTGAAATTAACGGACATCTGATCTCTATGACCCAAAGCCTAAGGGAATCTGGCTTGGCTGGAAGTTTGTATTTTCATGCAACCCCTCTTAAGGGCGAAGGGCCTATCCTACAAATTGCTCAACTGAATTTTAAACTCAGCAATTCAAATACTAAAGTTAATATTTTAAATATTGATGTGCATCCTCTTTTTCAAAAGCAAGGCTTGGGCACACTCGCATTTAAAATTCTATTAGATATGCACCCTGAGATTAATACTGTGGTGGGATTTTTAGCAAAATCGAATGAGGCCGAATTTAAAAAATATTATTACAATTTTAAAAAGATGGGATTATCTCAAGAAGCGATCTACTTAGCACTGCAAAAGACACCTTTCTATAAATCTTTAATCCCATTGAGTTTTTCAAACCTCGACAAAAAAAATTGCTTCTTTGACCCCTTCGAAAGCAACTCAACAGAGCAAATTTATATCAGTATTTCTCGATGAAAATAGAACTCCACGGGTTCTGTTTTTGCAAACTCATGACTAGCAATGATTTCGCTACCACTTCATAATATTCTGTGGCCCAATGGTTATTAGAATGAAAAATTCAGAGGCTAACACCGTCGAAACAACCGAAACACTGCTCGAACTCGGCGTTGACTTCTATTTCATTTGTAATCTTGAGGGAATAATACAAAGATTCAGCCGCAGCTGGTCGCGCGTTTTGGGATACTCTTTCGCTGAGCTCGTTCAGCAAAATCTCTTAAAATTTGTTCACTCAGACGATCAGCAAAATTTGATCTCGTTACTCGAAAAAATTCTCGTTCAGCAAAATCAAATTTTTACATTCGAAAATCGTATTTTGCAAAAGAATGGCCACCTCCGCTTACTCAGCTGGTCAGCTAAAATTGCGAATACGCCAGGGCTTATCTTTTTCACAGCAAAAGACATAACAAAAAAATATCAGCTCGAGCAACTCCTTAACCAAGAGCGCTCTTCTACATTTGCATTGGTTCAGTCTTTAGACGATGTCGTCATTGAGATGAATGACCGCTATGAATACGTGCACGTTTGGGCCTCCGATGCCACGAAGGTTTGGCAGCCTCCAGCTGAAATTGTTGGAAAAACTCTGCGGGATGTACTCGGACCTGAAAAGGCAAGTGCTTTCGAGCAAAGTATCGACCTAGTTATTTCAACTGGAGCACCTCAAATTCTGGAGTATCCGGATCCCTTTGTTAGCGACCGCTGGTTCTCTTGTAAAATTTCACGAGTTCGAGACTGTCACCCCACTGAAAAACGAGTCTGTTGTTTAATTCGAGACATCTCAGAAAAGGTTCAACTAGATCTACAGAGAAAAAAAACTGAGTTAGCTCTATTACAAGGTGCAAAGCTTGCGGCACTCGGAGAAATGGCCGGCGGTATTGCCCACGAAGTTAACAACCCGCTGACAATTATATTACTCAAAGCTGAAGTTATGCGTGCAAAAATTTTGCGATCTGAATCTGAGATCAATCACTCATTGATGCCTGAAATAAAAACGATCGAGGCGACCTGCCAACGCATTGTTCGAATTGTCAAAGGCCTGAAGGCTTTTTCTAGAGATGCCGATTTGGATCCAATGGAAAAAACCTCTGCGGTGAAAATCATTCAAGAAACCCTTGATCTCTGCCGAGAAAAACTCGCTTATCACAATATTAAAATCACGCAAAAACTCGAGCCCAATATCTATATTGATTGTCGTCCCACTCAAATTGGCCAAGTTCTATTAAATTTATTGTCAAACTCTGTCGATGCCATCCGCCAACTCCACGAGCCATGGATTGAAATCAAAACTGAAAAATTTGATGGCAAAATGATTCTTTCATTGACCGACAGCGGCCTTGGAATATCTAAGGAAATTTCAACTCGAATTTTCGAACCTTTTTTTACAACAAAAGAAGTTGGTAAGGGAACAGGTCTTGGCCTGAGTATCTCCACTGGAATTATAGAAAGTCATTTCGGAAAATTTTGGCTCGATCATGAACACTCAAACACTCGCTTTGTTATCGAGCTGCCTCTGGCTCATCCTCATTCTTAGCATTTAGATTTAATTGCATCTCAACAAATGACTCACTGGACCTTTAGCCCCATTGTAGATTATCGACTCGACGATAATCTACAGAACTTTGACTTCAGGACTCACAAAATTGATAAAGGTTCCGACAAATATGTGTGGACCTACAAGAAAAAAAGCAGCACGTACTTCAAGCTGAATTAATAAAACGCAGCTCCTTAGGGAGCGTCTTCCATATCTTCGTGGCGGGTATGGTTTGGATCTTATTTTCGGATTTTAATCCTCATCCGCTCTGGTGGGACTTTTTACTCGCCAGCACTGCAATAAGCGGAGCTTATCGTATATTAGCCTGGCGCTCGGCCATACGCGCAAAAGACAATCGGATGCACTTTAAAATTCATGGCAGTCTTCTGGTTTTTGTTGCAATAGCCTGGGGAATTTTAGCCTCTAATAGCGTTATTACTTTTGGACTCTTTTCGTTAGAATCACTCACTTTAATTTTTATTAACTCGGGCCTACTCAGTGGTGCAATTCACACTCTGGCTCCATCACCTAAAATCCAAAAAACTTATCTGACTCTGATGGCCGGAACCCTCAGTCTGACAGTTCTGCATCAAGCCACCAGCAAATATGAGCTCACCTTGGGAGCCATGTTTTTCATCTATTGGATATCACTCTGGGTGGTTGCCTCCATCCAATCGAAAGAATTGATGGCTCGCCTCTCAACCGAAGAACGATTGACCGTCGAAAAAAATAAGATTCAACGAGTCGTGGACTCCGTTCCAGGATTTGTATTTTCAGTAGACGATCAAGATAGAGTGACTGAAAAGTCTTCTGATCTAGCATATCGTCTCAGTCATTTTTTTGAGCAAGGCTCTGAAAACCAAGTGTCTGCTCTTAAAGGAACCGAGCTCAGCCGTACTATTTTTGAATTCCGAAATAGTAAAATCACATCTGCCACGCAAGAGATTGATTTGGCTTTCGAAGGTGAATCCGCTTGGTACCTCATTTCGATGAGCAAGAACCAAGCACCTTCCAATGAAATCGTTGTGGTTGGAATTCCGATCCAAGATTTGAAAAACGCTCAAAATATGCTGCAACTGCAAACCGCCAAAGCAGAATACTCCGCTCGCCTAGCAACCCTTGGCGAAATGGCAGCTGGTATTGCACACGAGGTTAACAATCCATTGGCCGTAATCATGGGATCAGCGGCGCAAATCGAAAGAATGCTGGTTCAATCCCCTATCTCCATCGAAAATTTGCGAACAAAAGCGCAAAAAATAGTCAGCACTTGCCAACGTATTGGGAAAATCGTGCAAGGCCTCAGAAATTTTTCTCGTGATGGCGATCAAGATCCCTTTTGTATGATGTCTATTGGTCAACTACTCGATGAAACGCTAGAGCTTTGCCGCGAGCGGTTTTATCGTTTTGGTGTCACTCTCAATATTGAGCCCACTCCACAGTTAGAGCTACCAGCACGAGCAGTGCAATTGTCACAAGTATTTCTTAATTTATTCAACAACGCCTTTGATGCCACACAAGAATCTGAGATAAAAGAAATTAGCATTTCATACCAAAAAACAGATACAACTTTTTCTGTCTTCGTCACCGATTCAGGACATGGCATCCCGAAGGCCGTAGCTCAAAGAATTTTTGATCCGTTTTTTACAACCAAAGAAATTGGAAAAGGCACAGGATTAGGTCTTAGCATTTCAAAAGGAATTATCGAGGACCATCAAGGCGAGCTCATTTTGCACAATACATCTTCCACTAAGTCGGGCCGAACTACCTTCGAAGTCAAGTTGCCGCTAAACCGCAAAGAAGCTCTCGAATTAAAAACGGCTTCTTAAAAAAAGCCACGTTCTTAAGGACTCTTTTCTAAAACAGCAGGAACTGTCTCAGTTTTTGAGCTTGCGCCATCTTCTGGCAAACCTAAAATCCTCCGAGACTTAGGATCAACTTCTAAGGTCACTTTGCTCTTTGTTTTAATGGCCTTGCTCACAGCTTCAAAAATCTTGTTATGACGATTGTCTTTGGGAATAATATAACTCTGATTTAGATCACGAAAAAAAACTTCAGTCTCCGGCTGAGATCGGATCAGTCGTGGTGTGCCCGAAATTTGCCCCTCATTGTGAATGTCTTTACCCACAGAGGGCTGTGCCTTAGCCTCATTTGAGCTAGTTTCACCATTTGTGGAAACGCCCGCTGGCAATTCACCAGCCCAAGTCAGCAAAGAAACTACTAACAAGACATAAAATATCGAAAGAATTCTTAGAGCTTTAACTGATCTTTGAAATTTGATTTTAACACTTGCCCTCATAATGCCCCCACATTTAAGCCAGGATCTAAAAAATCTATGACTAAACCTCGCTGCTACTGACAACCAGGCACCCCCGAAATCTTGACTTAAGAATGACCTGCGCGCAAGCTCAGAGTCATGAAGATCTTGCATCTGCTATCCCAAACTCAACTCACCGGCGCCGAGGTCTACGCTCAACAGCTTATTCACTCGCAGCAGAGCGAAGGTCACCAAGTTTTTGTTATATCCGATCAGATACATGTCCCCCTCAAAGTTCCATGGACGTCACTTCCATTATCTAAAAGTAGTTTCAAAAATAAAATAAATTTGTTTTTCAAATTGCGAAACTTTTTGAAAACTCATGAAATTGATGTGATTCATTGCCATTCGCGCGGCGCCGTCCGCCACGCCACATGGGCCCGCAAAGGCCTGCATGTTGCCATGGTCACGACAGTTCATGGCAAGCAGCACTCGTCATGGAGTAAAAAAATTTTTGACAGTTACGGCGAGTACAAAATATTGATTTGCGAAAATTTGTTTCCACAGTTTGAGAATGAGTTCAGAATCTCAAAGCGAAGTTTACGTCTATTAAGAAATTCCTTCACAACCTCTGAGTTTCATTTTCAGCCTGAACTTTCTCATAAAATTCGCTGGGCTTTTGTCGGCCGTTCCACAGGCCCCAAAGGAGAGCGCCTGCGCGAATTTTTTACCAACGGTTTTTTTAACTATTTAAGAAATCACCCTGAAATCGAGTTTGATCTCATCGCTGCTCAACCCGAAAATTGGGGAGAGGATTTTTTACGCCAGCTCCGCGCCTTGGGCCACCGCGTGCAAGTTCTTGGAGAGGTTAAAGATCTTAAGTCTCACCTTCGAAAATATCACACTGTTCTTGCTGCCGGCCGAGTAGCGATGGAATCGCTTCTCACCGGAGTACAAGTGATCGGCTTTGGAGAGGCCGAAAGCCTGGGGCTAATTACCATGAAAAACTTCTCGCAAGCTCTAGCCAGTAATTTTGGAGATATCGCTGTAGGAGCCACAACAGACACAGATAGCCAGCGTCTTATTGCAGGGCTTGATAGCGCTCTTCAAAATCCGCTGAGTCCAAATGAAAGACAAAGCCTTCGCGATCAAGTCATTTTAAATTTTAGCTCAGAACAAATCTTACCCTTAATTATTGAAACATATAGATCGGCGATTTTTAAACGCAATACTCCGCGCTGGATTCCTATCTTGATGTATCACAAAATTCCCGACCAAGAGATCACCACTCGTCATCGCATCTTCGTGACAAAAGAAAATTTTAGAAAACATCTTGAGTTTTTTAAAAAGCAAAAGCGAAACACTTTGACCTTTTCTGATTTGCTCCCCTTTTGGTTGGGCCAAAAAAGTTATCGTGAATTCCCGTCAAAGCCTTTGCTTTTGACCTTTGATGACGGCTACGTCGACAATCTCGAAAATGCAATGCCATTGCTCAAAGAATTTAGAATGCGAGCCACTATTTTTTTACTTTCTGATCATGCTATCACCGAAAACACTTGGGACTTATTACCAGAAAAAGATCAGCGGCACCCAGCTGAAGGCGCTCATCAACTGATGAGTCTTGAGCAAAAAATTAAATTAGCTCACTCCGGAGTTTTCGAAATTGGCAGCCATGGCATCAATCACTTAAGCTTGCCTAAAGCCAATGACCAAGAGGTCTTTCGTCAGCTGCTGAGTTCAAAAGCAGCACTGGAGAAAGATCTACAAACCCAAGTCATCAGCTTTGCATATCCATTTGGCGAAATCGATCCCAGGCTGCCAAGCCTCGCGCGTGGAGCTGGTTACGCTTTCGCCGTGAATACAGATCGTGGTGGATTAGATCTCAGTGAAAACCCATGGTCTCTTTTTCGCGTGAACATTTTTCCTGAAGATGGTCCTGCTCAGCTAAGAAAAAAAATATCAATTTGGTATCGACTTTACTTTTGGCTGAAGCGCCGACAGTAAGCTTTTAACTTACTAGGCCACACCCAATGCACGAAGACCTTGCACCAAACCTACCGACAAAACATATGCCACGATATTATAAATAACCAACTGGGCCCATGCGAATTTCATCGACTTAGTCTCTTTGGCGGCCATTGCAAAGGTCGACAAACACTGCATCGCAATCGCAAAAAATACAATCAAGCCTAAAACTGATGAAACGGTGAATAGCTTTTCTCCTGAAGGCGCCTTGGCCTCGTTCATAGCCAGCAACAATCCCTGACTCTGATCCCCCTCTGCAGCACCTTCAGCTTCGCCTGCACCAAAAAGCACTGCCAGAGACGATACAAAAGTCTCACGCGCGGCAAAGGCTGAAAGAAGGCCCACACCCGTTCGCCAATCGCCACCCATTGGAGTAAAAATCGGCTCGATCACGTGCCCTGCTCGTCCCAAGTAAGATTGCGCCAACTGAGCTTGCGGATTTTTTTCTTCATTGCGATTAAAATTGCGAGGAAAAGTTGTTCCGATCCAAACAATCGTCGAAAAAATAAATATCATCGGTCCTGCGCGCTTCACGTAAGACCAAGTTCTTTGCATTGTCGAGGCCAGTAAAGTCTTCCATACCGGGCGCCGGTACATCGGAAGCTCCATCATAAATAATGAGGCCCCCGTTTTTTTAATGAAACTATTTAGTATTGCAGCTGTTATCGTTCCTAAAATTAAAGATCCAAGATAGAGCCCAGCGAGGACAGCTCCTGCCTTCCATGCAGGTTCATGCAAAAACAGAAATGACAGCAAAAGAGCATAAACCGGAAGCCTTGCCGAACAGGTCATCAACGGAATAATAAAATTTGTAATCCACCGATCTCGCGCCGAACTGATATTTCTTGTTGCCATGAGGGCCGGAACGGCACAAGCAAAGCCTGAAAGAATCGGCACAAAAGAGCGACCGCTCATCCCCAGGCGTGAAAAAGGCTTATCAATCAGCGTCGCCGCACGCGCCAAGTAGCCACTGCTTTCAAGTAAACTAATGCCAAAAAACAAAATAAAAATTTGCGGCACAAAAATCATCACCGCGCCAAAGCTTTTGATCAAACCTTGCCCCAAAAAATCGGCCCAAAGTTGATCGGGGCCAAGCTTCAATACAAATTGATTGAGGCTTTCAAATGCAAAGTCGACCCACTCCATAAATGGCTTTGCCATCCAAAAGATAGAGCTAAAAAGTCCCAGCATAATTCCAACAAAAATAAAAATGCCAAAGACCGGATGCAAGAGCACACGATCAAGCTTTGCCGTCATTTCGTATATTTTATTCGTATTCGCACCACCCAAAACTCGGGCGCTGATTTCATCTGCTCTGTTGAGTTTATCACTTAATGTAGCGTCACTCCAATTTGCAAGTCGAGTTCCTGACTTGCCGGTAATTTGGCGCACGCCTTGGGCTAGCTCAGAAACACCGCCGCCTAAAAGGCCTTCAATCAAAACCACGGGGCAGCCAAACTCTTGTCGCAAAACTTCAAGATCAATTTTAACATGACTTCGGCGTAAAAGATCTGACATCGTCACTGCGATCACAAAGCCAAATCCCGACTCACGGATTTGCTTTGCGAGCAAAATATGCCGAGCCAGCTGAGTGCCATCAATGACGACAATCACTTTTTTTAGTGGTCCATATTCTGGGTGCTCAAGCAAAGCCTTGACTGTGACTTCTTCATCAGCGCCTTTTGGAAACAAACTGTAAGTCCCAGGCGTGTCCATAACCAAAAACGATTCGCCATATTGAGGGCCCAAGGAACCCAATGAGTACTCAACCGTAGCGCCCGGATAATTCACAGTTTTAAATTTAGAATTAGTCAGCCAGTTGTAAAGGGTCGTTTTGCCAGAATTAGGAGCTCCAACGAGGGCGACGACTTCGATCTTTTCTTGATTTTTCTGCAGGCTCAAAGATGTTTCAAGTTCAGACATGCAGCCTCCTCTTCACGCAGAGCTAAAACCATCGCTCCCAAACGAAATAGCAAGGGCCCCAAAAATGGTGCGCGGCCAACAAGGCTGATTTTTAGCCCCTGAGAGAGGCCGAGTTCTTTCAAACGCTCAATCAACTGCTGGTCGCCGTTGTATCCGGTAATCTCAAAATCACCGGCAATATATTTACCTTTAGGAGGAACAGAAGCCTTTTTCATCGCATGGGAAAATATCAAATCTAAGCTAGACCTGGGTAGGGTTTTTAATCTTTTTTAACTATTGAAAACCAGATGATAACCAAAGTCCACGAGCCCTAAAACTAGACTCATGGCCTTTGGTCTTTCAGCTGTTGGTCTATCCAGACGAAAGACTATTGGTTGAAAACCCGAGCGAGGACGAGCAAACCTTGTGGCTCTCAAAACCTCTTAAACCGCATCAGGCTCTCGATGAAACGAGTCATAATGTCCCGGCCCACAGCAAGCTCGAAATTCCGCTGTGGCTTGATCTGTTTTTGGGACTATAAAATCAAGGCCGAACTTCCTGCCAGTCCCGCGCGCTCGCAAACCACTAACTAGCAACCGTGCTTGCGGCCTGACCTCGGGTCTCTTCGACTCTCACTCGGACCTGCTGCACACCATACTTTTTGAATTCAGTAAAAAACTCAGCCGCCAAGAGTCGCGACATCTGCTCCACCGAAGTATTTGTCACAGGAATTAAAAGGACTTCGTTCTCTGGAAAAACATAAAAGCGTTCGCGAAATTTAACTTCTAAGGAATCACCGCTCGTAGCTACTTTCATCTCTGGATGAAGCGCTGGCAAAAGTAAATGCTCGTCCCACTCATCAAGCTTGGATTTGATAAATGTTTTGAACACGTTGAAATCAACAAAATAGCCTCGAGCTTTGGCCTCTGCGTCCTCAGGTGGCACCGCCAAATCGACTCTGACTTGATAATTATGGCCATGCAATTTTTCGGCATTTTTTTCGTCAAAAATCAAAAAATGAGCCGAAGAAAATTTGAAGTTTTGCTTATACAGATGCAATGTCGTATGGTTTTTCATAACATAAGGATTAGCATGAAATTAGAACTGAAACAGCATTTTCAAATTGAATCGGCTCGTTTTTTGCCACACCTTCCCTCCTCACATCCTTGCTCTCGCATGCATGGCCATAGTTTTAAAATCACGCTCACATTGGTCGGCGAAACCGATCCTAAGCTTGGCTGGGTGATCGATTACAATGATATTGAAAAACTCGTCCGCCCTCTGCTTCAACAACTCGATCATCACGTTCTTAACGAAGTCCAAGGTCTAGAAAACCCGACCTCCGAAAATCTCTGCCTGTGGCTTTTTGACCGCGGCCAAAAGGTCTTGCCGATGCTAAAACGAATCACTGTGGCAGAAACACCCCTCACCGAATGCAGTTACCCTGCACTTGAAAAATAATAGCAAAGACGTCATGATACGAGGATGAACATTCATCTTTGTCTTTGCACACACAGGACTCCACTATGTTAGCTGCTCACATCGCAGGGCTTGGCGGCTATGTTCCCCCACGTGCTGTGCACAACAAAGAGCTCGAAAAAATTCTTGATACTACAGACGAGTGGATTCAACAGCGCACAGGCATTGTCACACGCCATTGGGCAGCGCCAGATGTGGGCACTTCAGATTTAGCTCTCGAAGCTGCGCAAAGAGCCATTGTTGATGCAGGCATAGCTCTTACTGAGATCGACATGATAATCATGGCCAGCAGCACTCCCGATCATGACATTCCCGGTGGCGGCTGTTTTCTGCAAGCGAAGCTCGGTCTTCCGGGTGTTCCCTATTTTGAAGTCAAACAAGCTTGCTCAGGATTTGTGTATGGCCTTTCGCTAGCAGATCAATTTATCAAGACCGGTCACAAAAAATGCATTCTGCTCGTTGGAGTTGAGATCCAATCAAAACTTTTGGATATGACTCCCAGGGGACGCGCCGTCTCTGTTATTTTTGCAGATGGAGCCGGTGCTGCGATTATCAAAGCCACTGAAGTAAAAGACAAAGCCAAGGATTCTTACATTCACTCAACCGTGCTTCATGCGGACGGCTCTTTTGCCAAAGAGCTTTGGATTCCTGCCCCTGGAACCGCCCTCGGTGCTGCGCGGATCATACCTAAAATGGAAGAAGACGGTCTTGTTTATCTTCATATGAATGCAAGACATGTGTTCAGCCATGCTGTTACTAAAATGCCAGAGGTGATGAAAGAAGCCTGCGCTCTTGCCAACACAGGTCTTGAGCAAATTGATTTATTCTTTTTTCATCAAGCCAACTTAAGAATCTCAGATCACGTGGCCGAGAGTTTAGGACTAAAGCCCGAACGCATGCACAACACCATTCAAAAATATGGCAATACCACTGCTGCCACCATTCCACTCGGAATGTGGGATGCGCTCAAAGAGGGTAAACTCAAGCGCGGACAACTTATCGGGATTTCTGCATTCGGCGCGGGATTCACGTGGGCCGCAGCTGTGTTTCGGTATTAACGCCCATATTTTCTTTTAACCGCAGGAAATGGAAATTCTTTTAGACCGACTAGATTTTAAGCTCAAATAAAATCTATTTTTTTAGCACGTAATAAGTGGCGGGGCCTTTCCCCATTTTTTCTATTAGACCCAAGTCTATTAGTTTCTTAAAGTCCAATGCCCGCGTCGCTTTTGCGCGCGTGGTGATTTTGGCGTAATCTTTATCCTTGATAAAGTTATTTTTCTTTATGAAAGTTAGAATTTTTTCTTGATCAACAGAAATTTCTTTTTCTGGGCTTGTGGGTTGTTTTGATTTGTCTAAGAGCTTTCGCACTCGCAATAATTCGTCAAGAATTCCTGCAGAGAAGTATTCAAGCCAATCCGTAAAACTTAAACTTTTATAAATGTCATAATAATTGCCACGGACGCCAACTTTTTCAAAATAAATACTCACATTTCGATTATAATAATTTTCGAAGCTAAATAAATTAAAAGTATCAATTCCTAAATCGGCAAGAACGGCTTTGGTAACCAGTCGAACAGTTCTGCCATTGCCGTCAATAAACGGATGAATGATCACGAACTGTCTGTGAAAAAGACCCGCAAGAATTATGGGATCAATTTTGTTTCTATTCTTAGACACAAATGCAATAAGATCTTTCATCAAAGCAGGAACATCCTGTTGATCCGGAGGCCAATAAATCGTTTTTCTTTGTTTAGGGTCGTTAACAAAGACGGGCTCGGCTCTGAATTTTCCGATTTGAGATTTCGGCAAGAGACCAGTAGTTACCCTTTGATGGATGCCAAGAACAAGTTTAGCGTTAAAATCGAATTTTTTTGTATCTAATAGTTTCTTGAGCCAAAGGAGGGACTCGTTGTAATTTAATACTTCACGTTCGGTGCTCCGAATCTGGCTAGGCTTATTTTTTAAAATTTTCTTCACATCGGTCAAAGGTAAGGGGTTACCTTCGATACTTGTGGAGGAATAGGTTGATTGAGCATCTGCCTCAGCTTCCATTTCAAGTAAAACGACGTTCGAAAAAGTAGTTCGATTTAAGATTTCAATCTCGACTGCAATTTTTTTTAAGTTTTCAAGTAAAAATGGGGTGATATGGTATTTAAGCAAATTTTGGAATCCTTTTATCGTCTAATAATCGTCCATAATTCGTCTGATGTGAAGGAGATTTTTTCGCTAGGTAGAAATACTTCTGCCCAGGACTCTTTAGTATATGCAAGAGTCTAGGATAGACTCGGAACAAAGCAAGTCCCTTAAAAAAGAACTCCGCCGATTTTTACTGACTGACCGATGAAGGCAGCGCCTTGTTCAGACCAGGGCTTAATCAAATCTCGTAACAAGCCTGGCGCTCCGACCAAAATCACCGTGCTCCCCATATGGAAAACACCCAGCTCCTCGCCTTTTTTGATAGTGATGGGTTGCTGATAAGAAATTTTTTGCGGCGCACCTTCAGACGCACCCGTCTGATTCGACAAAATTTTTGATTCAAAACTCAAGCTGATCTTGCCAACATTTGTAGCGCCCACCAAAACAACCGAGATCAAACCCTTTGCTGTTTTAATCTCGATCACCACCCGCTCGTTCACGGCAAAAAGTTGATCAATTCGACCCACACTCCACTCGTTCACCGGCC
>CANCBY010000002.1 GCA_947374445.1 Pseudobdellovibrionaceae bacterium | reverse complement strand
TGATTTTGATAACGGTCAGGCTCGGGTCACTCCGATCATGGGGAGTTTTGTGAGCGATGCACACATTGCAAAAATGAATCTGATTTCTGGATTAGATATGATCCATGATTCAGGCCACTGCAGTGCTCAAACCGGAAATTATTGCAACTACAGCGGTAATGATATCAGTACAGTGGGGCAGACAAGACCAGGCATGCCCAATATTTGGGTGCCAACAATTGATGCCGTGATCGCCAAGAGCGCACAATTTTACGGAGGCAGTTCGCCAGTGGCTCGCTCAGTTATATTCAATGGTTATTGGAGTGGAGCCGGTGATTTTAATCAGTATATGTCTTGCGAGCAGACCGCATCAGGCTTGGTTGCTAACACGAACGTTCCGCAATCTGTCGGAGCGGCCTTCAATTTATTATTCAGTACTTTAAAATCGAATTCGAGCAGTTCGGTTTTAGATAAAAAGAATTTTATTCTAAATAATATTTATCAGGATTACTCGCGCTTATCGCGTGGGGCTTTTGGTCCTGGCCGTCGCATCGGTAAAGAAGACCGCAATCGCCTTGAAGAGTTCATGAGCAATCTGAATAGTATTTTGCAAGGAGTGATCTCGGGCAGCGGCGCTTCGTGTATTATTCCATCTATCTCTTCGACTGATAAGAGCAGCATTACTGATGGTGAATATGGTATCCCAACTCCGACGGCTTCCTATCCTGCCACTTTGAGTCTTTACAATCAGATCATTGCGGCCTCGTTTGCTTGCGGTGTGAGCAAAATATTTTTGGTTGGAATGCCAGGCCTTAAAGATCAATTTATTCCTGAAGGTTCTGTGGGGGCTACTTTTTCGGATGGGCTTACTAATACAGATGCTCATCAGGGCATGTATCATCATCATGGCGTTGCAAATCGTCAGCAGATGATGACGGAGTCGATGAGATATTTCTTTCAATATGGATTTTATGACTTAGTTCAAAAATTAGATGCGACAGCGGCGACAGGCGGAACGCTTTTAGATCAGAGTCTTCTGTTTTGGACTCATGAGTGCGGTTTTAATACCCACTTGGGTCAAAGCTTGCCGATGATCACAGCGGGCGGTGCCGGTGGTTTTATCAAGACGGGCAAATATGTGGATTACAGAAATCCGAATCGTGCTCTTTACTCGTACTCACAAAAACAAGCTTATCAAGGAATGCCATACAGTCGGTTCTTGGGGACAGTCATGCAATCTATGGGGCTTGCACCGAGCGAGTATGAGTTAGCAGCAAGTTTATTTGCAGGTTCAGCGGGCCGGATACCAGTCACAAGCAGTGGAACTGTTCCAGGCTACGGGCATCCTTTTCAAACGCCTTATGCTCTGAACTCCGGAAATGCGTCTCCGACATACGTTTATGATTACATGCTCAACGATATGAGCGTGCCATTGCCAGTGATCACATAAAAATCATGAGTGAGGGGTAAATTTTTGGGGAGTCCTGCTAAAATCATTTTTAAGAAAGCTTTATTAGCTGTCGTTTTTGCGGTTCCGTTATTCTATTATGTGAATTGCAGTCAAAAAGGTTTTCAATCTCAGGGTGTACTTACCTCTAGCAGCAGCTCCAGCTCAACAAGCAACACATCTCCTGACTCTTCGGGCACCTCGAATCCAGTCCCAGGCTCTGCCCCGCTCTCTGGTAAAAGCACTTATGTTTTCGTAGCCCAAGGCCATGTCGGCCGCACTGTTATGTCTTGTGATCAGGGTAAAACCTGGATCAATGATCGCTCCAATGATCAAGATGCTCGCTGCTGGGTGACCACGGCGCAGGCTCCTCAATATTATCTTGAGTGCGATCATCAGCCAGATTCTGGTGGTGGAATTGTGTACGGAGATGGCTGGTTTTATACAGGCTATGGACATGGCGGAAGCAACACTCGAGGGCAGCCACTGGCGCAAAAATCCAAAGATGGCATCAACTGGCAAACAATTTATTCAGACAGCGCTAGTGGCGGTAGCTCTTCAGGCATTCTCTACAGCTCAGGAAAAGTTTTGTGGATTGATAGCAGAAAGTGGCCGGTCTCTTCTGATGGTGGTCTGAATTGGATATCGAGCTTAGGCTCATTTTATTTTATGCCTTACCACGCAGTGAGTTTAGATAATTTAGTTTTAATATCTAACGATGACACCGGCGGAGTCGTGAGTGTGGATTTTGGAAAAACATATTTGCAGGTAGTATCAACTCCCAACTTTTTTTGGTCCAGAGATGCTGTGCTGTTAAAAGGCAATGGGCATTTGATTTCGATCAGTTCGAAGTGGAGCAACGATGCCACTGGCATATTGAATGTGTATGCAGCCGAGAGCAAAGACGGTGGTCTTTCGTGGACAGGTAAAAGTTTTTTCAGTGCAAACACGGGTGAGTCCGGAATTTCATCAGCGATCTTCAATGGCAAAGAGTTTGTAACTTGGTTTAATAAAAAAATGTGGAAGAGCACCAACGGTACCGATTGGACTTCGACTCCCATTGTGACTCCAGGAGATGTTGTGGCGGGGCCTGTGGCCATCAGTCCTAGCGGAGTGTATGTTTCAATTCCGAATGTTTGGGGCTCTTACTATTCAGGCCAAAAAGCTTATTACAGCACCGACGGCTTGAATTGGACTCAAGGGCAATTGCCTGGAAGCCATCCGATCGGCCGCATTGCCGGTGGTTATGTGGACTCTTCTGTTTGCGGTCTTTAGTCGTAAAAATGACAAATTTGCCCAAAAAATAAGCTCGTTTTGTCAGGTTTTGATGGGGTTCCTTATGGAGTCCCTCATTCTGACCACAGGGTCATTGACTCTGCGAAACCCAGCAGCTACCTCCTTGATGGCCCAATAGCAGGGGTCTGATTTCGGAGGGGATTATGCAGCTAGTAATTGTCAGCATCGCCATTGGTTACATCATCACCCTGTATTTCATGCGCAATCCTCTGAAACATTCAAAGCAGTTTATGTGGAAGCGATTCTTGAGTTGGTTTCCGCTCGGCATGACCTACGCTTTTATGTACATGGCACGGTACAATCTTGATGCGTTGGCGACGGCCGAGGTGATCACTAAGACTCAGAAGAGTCAGATCTCTGGCTGGGGCTTTCTTATTTACGCTGTGGCGCTATTTACGACGGGTCCGTTGATCGACAAAGTGGGCGGCAAAAAAGGCATGATGATGGCGGCTCTTGGCGCGGCCATTTTTAATATTCTTATGGGCTGGGCTCTGTATGTTTATATGCATGACAACAGCTCACTGAATATCGTTTTGGTTTTAGGAATTTTATATTCATGCAATATGTTTTTTCAAAGCTTTGGCGCCATTTCTACAATCAAGGTAAAGTCTTATTGGTTTCACGTGCGCGAGCGCGGAACTTTTGGTGCGATCTTTGGAACCTTGATTTCTTTGGGCGTTTATTTTGCCTTCGATTGGACTGAGGCGATTGTGCGCTCGGTGAATCTTAAATACACGGGCGAGGTTTCGGTTCTGCGCGATTTGATTCAAAGTCTTTTTGCCCTTCAGGACGCCACGCTTTCGGCATTCTGGCTTTTGTTCTTTATCCCCGCAGGCATCTTGATTATGTGGGCGATGATAGATTTGCTTTTGATCAAAGACTCTCCGGATGAGGCAGGCTTTGGCAAACTCGAGACTCATGATGCTTCACATGGCGACAACAGAGATTTGAGTTCGTGGTTTAAAATTTTAAAATCTATTCTTTCAAACCGTGTGCTGATCATGATTGGTATTATCGAGTTCACATCCGGGATTTTGCGCGATGGTGTGATGAAGTGGTATCGCCTCTTTGCAAAAGACACAGGCCTTGGTGTTGAGAGTGTTTTGAGCAACTGGGGGCTTTGGGCTTGCGTGACGGGTGTTGTTGGCGGCTTTATTGCGGGCTGGGTTTCTGATCGTTATTTTCACTCACGAAGAGCGCCGGTCGCAGGCATTATGCAAGCTTTGATGTTTGTCGCCTGTGGAGGAATTTTATTTGCTGTTCGTGATAATCCGTTGGTGGTTGCAATCAGTTGTCTTGTGATCATGATGGCCGTGATTGGCGTTCACTCGATCATGTCAGGTACAGCGACAGCAGATTTTGGTGGCCGCCGCGGAGCTGCTACGGCCACGGGAGTTGCTGATGGTTTCTCTAAGCTGGGCTCTTCATTCCAGGAGTTTGTTTTGGGAGCGATTATCACCAAGGACACTTGGCATTACTGGCCGAGCTTTTTAATTCCGTTTACTTTGTTGGGGCTGTTCTTTGCCATCAAGCTCTGGAAAGAACTTCCTGAAGGCACTCGCAAGTATTTGGCTGAAGTCGAAAAAGTAAAAATCCCTTAGGCTAGGGCTTCGGATCTAGCTTTGAAGCGTTTTGGCCTTGGACTTTGTCTTGGGCTTTGCCCTGTTCGCCGGCTTGCTCTTTCATATATTCTTGAGCTTTTTTTCCGGTGATTCCGACCCACTCTGGTAAGAAGAATGCGATGGCTACGAATATTAATGTCACAAAAACAAAAAAACCAAACATCAGCCAGCCAATTTCCATATTTCTTCCTTTGCTGTTGCTCCGATGGTAAGATGATGAGCGATGAGCTACAACCCCAAAGATCACTATTTTAAAAAGGCCAAAGAGCAAAATTTTGCGGCGCGCTCGGTCTTTAAGCTCGAAGAAATTGATAAAAAATTTAAAATTATCAGGCCAGGCCAAATGATTTTGGACTTAGGGGCTAGCCCTGGCAGTTGGTCGCAGTATTGCTCACAAAAGATCGGCTCCCGCGGTCGGATCTTAGGTGTGGATCTCAGTCCTGTGAACGTAAAGCTGCCTAATGCCACATTTATTCAGGCGGACTTAAGAGATCTTACTTTGGAAGCCACTTTTAAAGAGCACGGCTTTGCTCCCGAATTTGACCTGGTGATTTCGGATATGGCCCCCAGAACCACCGGCATTCGCTTTACAGATCAAGCTAGATCCATGGAACTTTGTGAGTTGGCCTTGGATGTGGCACAGCGATTTTTAATTCCTGGTGGAACTTTTATCTGCAAACTTTTTCATAGCGATGAGTTTGCTGTTCTTCGCGAGCAAATAAAAAAAAGATATGCGCGCTTCGAAGCAGTGAAGCCTGATAGCACCCGCAAAATTAGCAAAGAGATTTTTCTCGTAGGACTTAATAAAAAAGCCTGACTTTTAGTTTTGCAGAGCGCTCACATCTTGCAACACTTGGCCGCTGACAGCACTGATGGTCAATTTGCGCTCATCATAGCGTGGACCGATGACCTTGATAATAACAACCCAAGCCAACTCACTTTTTTGGGGAGCAGAAACAAAAATCACTGGCTCTGTAAGCGTTTTTAGAATTCCGTCTGCACCTTGCGAGTAACGAGCTAAGGCCGCAGCTTTAGCTTCAGCTAAAGTTGTTTTCAATCTTAGATCGGGCTCGCCTAAATCATGGCTCTCGAATTGAGAGTAGAAAATAGCACCATCGAATTTTCTCTCAGTCATGCGGACAAAGGATTGATCGACCACGTAGCCTTCGTAGACTTGTTGAAACTGAACGGTCCGGCTGAAGTTTGTTTCAGGAAGTGCGTTCTCTGTTTTTGAAATTTGAGCGGCTGGCGTGCCAGTCAATTCAGCTAGACGGGCAGCAAGGTCTGCTTTTGTCTTTATTTCACCAAATGGGAGCTTTATGGCACCTCCAGAAATAACGGAAATTTTTTGAAATTGGTTTTTGCTCAAGACCCATTGAGCCTTTGGATCTAATTGATTTAAAAAATCATAGAGCTCGGCACTGGCTGCAGGCAGAGCAATTGGAGCAGGGGCTGACACAGGGGGAGCTAAGCTTGCTTGCGACGTCATGTTGACCTGCTCTTCAGAAGCTTCTTCAATATCGGTGGGGTCGTTGTCATCAGCTTGAGTGAAGTCTTCGCTGTCGTCTTCAAGTTGGCTCTCGGTTTGATTTGGAGTTTTTTGCGAATAGAGCCTAATCAATCCAAGACTTAAAATCACAGCAAGCGCTGCGAACAGGAATAGATGACGAGGCTCTTCACTTTTTCTGCGGTCATTCTTTCGATTCAAGGTGCTACTCCCTTGGCAGTGAAGATAGATCGGATCAACGGTCCGTAGTGAATTCCATTCAGATTAGAGTCGGCCATGGCTTCGGCTACTCCCACCAGCGATTCACGAGCGTCTTGAAAACGCGAATTTGGTGTGAGCATCTTGAGTTGTTCCATAAATATTTTTTCAAAATGCGTGCGATTCATTTGGGGGTGAGTGTAGATCGTCCAAAGAATCGAAGCATAGGCTGATCCCATGCCATGAATTTCGCCGTTGATGACGATGCTGCCGCTGTTGTATTTGCTTGCAGATTTTGTAAAGATATCTTGAGTGGACCAAGTTTTAAGTTGGTTCACATCGCGCGGCACTGTTCCTGTTTCGAGACCGCCAGCCACTTTGTTGACAATAGTTTCGGCTAGTGGCGTGCTGTCATGAAAAATCATAAGGTAATGAAAGTCCGCTTGGCCTTCGTTGATAGCCCACATGCAGCCATCGACAGTTTTGCAAAACGTTGAGAGTAGAACATCTCCCGTTTGTATGTCGTTGAGGCTTCTCAAATGGTTGGTGCCATCCGAAGCCTGCACAACATAAGAGGCGTTGGGGTCACGGTAGATATCAATGCCAGAGCCATCCAAGGCCCATTCTAAATCGGCATGACCCATTTCATGCAAATAGACTTCAGCACTCAGTGCCATCTCGTGTGCGATGCCCTGATTTTCGTCGACTGCGTAACCTAATACCACTTTGTTGAGGGTCGAAGAATAATACGCATTGCCGACCACTGAACCCTTGGTAGGGTCTGTGGCAAAGGCATCTACTGGGATGGCTTTGCCAGTGGGATAAAAGCCTCCAGTTCTTCGAGTCATTTCTGATTCTTGGTAGCTGATCCAAAAATAGGCCATGAGTTGCGCCAGCCATGATTTTTCGGAATCGCTTTGGTAAGTTGTGCGCAGTTGTCCGTTCTGAAAAACCGGAGTTGTTCCGGCCGACGCTGAAACAGTGATCGTGCTAGAAATGAGTTTGTCTGGCGAAGTTCGATTTTTAAGCGCAACGCCAAAGGTTTGAATTGCACTCAAGTCTGTTGAGCGCTGAAGAATCTGAGGAAAAACACGACCTGCGCTTGCCACCGGATTCTTCCAGACGATGCAGGCATCAAACGAGTTATTGTTTTGGCAATTCGCATCGGTTACTCCAGCTGTTTTTGATGAGATCTGTGGCGCAGAAGTAGAGCTGCTGTCTAGTATTTGGCTTGAAAGACTTTGGGTGCCAGCAGGAATCGCTTTAAATGATTTACTGCAGTTGGTGAAGCATGCGAGGAGTAAGCTGAAAGTCAGCACTCCATAGCTCCAAATAGCCCCCGCACGTTGGTTCAAACTTAAGCCCCTTGCTTTACTCGTATTGATCTTGCCGCTCTTTATCGCAATCTATCTCTTTGTTACTTTTCGGGATTTTAGTCTAGAACTTGAGGTCTTTTGTCGAGGTGACAGGCCAAATAAAAGAATAGAAGTGTCTCAAATTGAGAAAATTTAAATCAGGAGCTAAGGCCAGAAAGAACGAGCCTATCACTCTCAAATTGTACGACGTTGGCCCCTGCTTGATGATGATAGAGGCACAATGTCAAACGGGAGAGAGCTTATGAGAATTGGGTTTATAACGCTGGTATGTTTTTTGTCTTTTCCACGTTTGATGGCCAGTGCTTCGGGCCTCGTCATTAACGACATTCAAGTTCTCAATCAAAAATTACAAAAGTTAGATGCAGGTTGGTATGCAAATGATAATTGGTTGAATCATTTGCCCCATCAAGATCTTAAAAAAATGATGGGTCTTCGTGATACGCCGCCAACCGATGTTGAATTTACTTCGGCGACACCACCCAAAGTTTTGAGTCTTCCCGCTGTGATTGATTGGCGAAATTATCGAGGACAAAATTGGGTTTCACCGATTCTCAATCAGGGCAATTGCGGCAGTTGCGTGGCGTTTGCTGCTGTCGGCGTGATGGAGACTCAGTTAAACATAGCCTCACTTTTTCCGCAGATGAATGCGAGACTTTCTCCGCAGAATCTTTTCTCGTGTGGGGGCGGTGCCTGCGATTATGGTTGGTATCCTGGATCTGCAGCAGAGAGATTGATGACAGATGGAATTCCCGACGAAGCCTGCTTACCTTACACTTCTGGCGCCACAGGAGCTGACGTGGCTTGCGAAGAAACCTGTCGAGACACCGCACGACGCAGTCGTAAGATTGTTAATTATGCAAGTCCTACGCGCTCGTTGACAAATATTAGCGAAGTGAAGAACGCGCTTCAGCGAGGGCCCTTGATGACGACGCTCACGGTGTACGCTGATTTTATGAGTTATGCTGGTGGCGTCTACAAACACACCACGGGTGACATGATGGGTGGCCATGCGGTTTCGATTGTTGGGTATGATGATGTGACACAATCCTATATCATCCGTAACAGCTGGGGCGAAGAATGGGGAGAGAAGGGCTTTGCTCATGTTGCCTATTCAGACACTTCAGGTATAGGTCGCTCGACTTGGGGATTTGAAATTCCACCTGTCGCGGGAGCCATCGCTGTGATGAGTCCTCGGGATTATTCTTATATTTCAGGAGCGTTCGAGATTTCGGTTCAGTCTACTTTTGAGCAGGGCCGAAACTTGGCTCTCAAAGTCTATTCTATCGATGGAAAAATCGTATGGAACGGAAGCTGTTTGCAGCAGGGCAGTGTTTGCAAGTCATCATTTGCAAGTGAGTCTGTTGCCGATGGTCGCTATGAGTTTGAAGCAGAAGCTTTAAATGACAAAGGCGAAGTTCTTGGAATATCCGGAAGACAATTTTTTTATGTGGCTAACAAAAAGCCCGATTTAAAAGTGTCATTCACTGGTGGCCCGGGGTTAGATCTTGATAAAGAGGTCAACGGTCGTATCGAGTTTGCTGTGACTTCAAGCACATCAAGTGTGCCAATGAATTCTTTGCAGTTTTATGTGCGCTCGCCCTCGGGTAAAGTGACAGTTCGTACAGCTCAACTTGTACTTCCTTCGATGCTCGTGGGCTGGAGAACCAAGTTGGTCGAAAACGGAAGCTATGAAGTTTGGTTTGTTGGACAAATGAAAACCAACAGGCTAGAAGCTAAAGTAGAAAGTTCTCACCGCGTTGTTAGAGTTAAAAATTAGGAGTTTAGAGATATGACATCATCGCAGTCTTGCCCCTGTGGCAGCAAAAAAAAATTCAATCAATGCTGTGACCTTTTAATCAAAGGAGACAGCGTAGCAGAAACAGCAGAGCAGATGATGCGCTCGCGCTACAGTTCGTTTGTTGTAAAAAATATGGATTATATTCGTGAGACTACAGATCCACAAACTCGCCTCGATTACGATTTTGAAGCCAACAGAAAATGGGCTGAAGATTCTGAGTTTCAGGGGCTTGAGGTGATAAAAGTTTCTTCTGAGGGCAACAAAGCCACGGTCGAGTTCAAGGCGACATTTAAGTCTTTGTCCGAAGATAAAACCCATATTCACCACGAAATTTCAAAATTTCGCAAGCAGGGTGGGCTTTGGTATTTCCGCGATGGCAAAGTGCTGTCGGAGGCTTAATCGCAAAAGCACAGTTATGATATTATCAAAAATTGATCTTTCAAATCTAAGAGAGCTTCAACCTTTGCTGAGTCTTTCCGCTGGTTATCAGGTGAGCATCGAAGATGAGCTCGAGTATTTTGATCCTGAAGCGTCAAAGAGCTGGTTTCTTGCGACGGGCAGCAATGACGAAAAAATAGGATTCGTTCGATGTTTTCGGCAGGGCTCTGATTGGTCCTTGGGAGAACTTTATGTTGATGAAAAGTGTCAGAATCGTCGTCAGATAGCGATGTCTCTATTGAACTCGTTTACGAGCCAAATTAAATTTGATAGCGGACACCGACTCCGCTTTGATATTCGTATTCGAGACTTAGAATTAAATGATGCAATTGTCGCCTGTGGTTTTTCACAGAAACAGCAAACGTTTATTCACTTTGAAATCAATGTCACCAATGCAGTCACAAAGCCTTTTCATTCGAAGCCATTGCCATCGCAGGCATCTAAAATCGTCGAAACCCTTAGGTTTTTAAATCACGTCACAGAGTCCGATGTTCTGGAGTGGATGAAGCAAGATGCAATTAGAATAGTTAGTCTTCATGCAAGCGTTGCATCTGCTGCTCATGTCAGTGAGTCAGAAGATGCAATTGAGATCGTTCGGATTGCAACGCATGCAAACTTTTTACGGCGTGGATGCGCATCGAGTCTCATCTCGGAAATTTTACAAGAAGCATTCGAGAAAAAAAAGTTACGGGTTTATCTTAAGGTCGAAGACATCAGAGCTCCTGCAATCTCAACTTACATAAAATCTGGTTTTAAAGAAAATGATTTAAAATCTCAGATATGGCACTCTCGTTGGTATTGACTCAGCCTTTAATCGCAACAGTTAAGGCAATATAGTTTCGTTCGCGGACTCTGTCATAAGTTCCGAAATACGCTCCATTGAATAGCTGCCTTGAGTTTCACTTATTATCTCTCCGAGGGCGGTTTGACGTTGGCTTTTCATTTTTAGAGCTCTCTCGGAATTAAGGCGTCCTCCTTCACGTGTTTTGCCTTGCAGATTTTTTTGATCATCGATAGAGCTAAGAATTTGGTGCTTCAATAGGTCGTAGGGCAGCTTATCAACAGATAAAATTAATGCCGCAGTTCCGGTGACAAAAGCTGTTGCCTGTGAAGTTCCTGTCATTGAACCTTGAAGATCTCCTGGAATATCTGAAATTATATTTTTTCCTGGCGCCGCTAGATCAACTGTTGAAACTCCATAGTTACTAGAGGCCAAGATCTCATTTTTGTCGTCGATAGATGCTACTGAAATAATGTTTCTGTAGTGGTAGCTCGCAGGGTAAAAGCCCGTTTTATCGGAGCTGTGTCCTTCATTACCTGCAGCTGCTATGACTAGAATTCCTGCCTTTTCGGCCTCTTTGATTGCTCTTTCTTCTTCGGGGTCTTTGCCACCGCCGCCGCCGGAGTAATTAATGATATCGACATGCATTTGAATTGCATATTTTAAAGCCTGCACGGTCGCGCTGATATTTCCGAGGCCGTTCGGTGCAAGTGATTGCTTTTTTGATGGATCGTAGTATTTGAGTGGAAGAAGTTGGGCCTCAGGCGCGAGGCGGTGAATAATCCCAGAGATATGAGTGCCGTGGCCATGTTCGTCATTAATATTTTGATTGTTGCCAGCAAAATTCCAGCCGTGCACGTCGTCGACATAGCCGTTTCGGTCATCATCAATTTGATTGCTTTGCTTTTTAGATCCTGAGGAATCAACTCCTGATTCGCCAGGGTTAGTCCATAGAGCAGCCCTGAGCTTGCTGTTGTTGGCATCGATTCCTGTATCTATGACTGCAACAACCGGATTTCTTGCATGAACATTGAGAGCTGCAGTTAAAAAAAGAAAAATCCATCTCTTATTCACTTTCTGCTCCTATTCTGGTTTTTGCGAGGGCTCTACGATCGTAATTTTTTTGTTGTGCAATTTTGAGTGAGTTTGAGAACTGATAAACTTGAATGCGGTTTTCTTGATTGAGTTCAATTTGAGTTATCGATCTGTTGTAGGCTCCTTCGCCAGAGGATTTAAACCTGAAGAGAACTGATTTTCTTTTTTGTCCTTGGTTTTTACACTTGATGGTGACAATTGTTTTTTGTGATTGCGGGCTCTCGCTATTATAAGAATACTTTTCGTTGCAAAAATTGCTTTTTTTAACAGTCACAACAACATCGAGCAGATCATTGTATTCGTAGGTTTCATCGCTTGTGCTCAGCATATTGTGTTGCCTGTCGTACGAGTAGGCTTCGTTTTTTTTATCGACACTGGTTTTCACCGCGATCAGATCGCTGTCTTCATAAAAATATTCGCTGTGAACTTCATCCGCTGAATAGATAGCCTTTACTTTGCTGTGATCATTATTCCAGCTCCATGTGCTCACGACTTTTTTATTGATGCTGACTTTTTCGATAGGGCCATTGGAACTGTATTGGATCAGTGCCAGGCCCGCAGGAGTTACGATTTCTGATAGCCTGCCTTTGTTGTCAAATGTTTGAATGTGATTATTGTTGCTGAAGTATTTATAGCCTCTGGAGGTAATTACGATTTTCTCTGTTTTGCGGGCGTTATTAAAATCACCATGGGCCGTGCGGGAAAAGCTCTCTCCTTGCTCTTTATTGCAATCATAATAGGTTATTTGTGTGTCTGAAATTTCGATCTTTCTTTCGAGATCACTGCACCAGCCAAAACCAAATATTCCTCGGTGCAGGCTTCGACTCGAGTAGTTGCGGCGAGACCGAGCTTTGTGTGGCAAAGCGGGATCTGTTGACTCTTTTAAGAGAGCGCCGGTGAGCAGGTCAACCTCTGAAAATGCCCATAGCGGAGCGCTAGTTATAAGAGCCGAGATAAGATGTAGATTGTGATTAGGTATAAATTGCTTCATGAGCCTATCAATAGCAATTGCGGCGCCAAGTAAAATCGGTTTAAGAGCGATTCAGCCGCATCAGCGTTTTGACAGGAGTGTAAGCAGGTGAGTGAATAGACAAACACCCCTAACTTTTAGTCAGGGGTGTTAGAAAGCTACCAGTCTCCTTAAAGATTTAAGCGACTTGCTGAATTTTTTGGTCTTTGGTGGCCACTGTAAATTTGTTGCGACCTGTTTTTTTAGACTCGTAAAGTGCGGAGTCGGCCCTTTTAACCCAGTTCTCAACACTTTCAGTAGGTAAAAGCTGAGCAATTCCCATAGAGACCGTGAATCGAATCTCTTGCTGGGCCTGAATAAATACTTGCTTGCGCACATGAGCCAATAAGTCCTCTGCTTTTTTCATGCAGTGTTCGACTTGATAATCAGGAAGAATCACGGCGAACTCTTCGCCACCGATGCGGGCTACGAAATCGCCCTCCCGCGAAAATATTTCTTTGGCGAGGCGCACGCATTCTTTGATAACAAAATCACCAACATCGTGCCCGTAGGTATCGTTCACTTTTTTGAAATGATCTATATCAAGAATAATCATGGAGACATGGTGATCTGAAATTTGTGAAAGACTGTGATAGCGTTTAAGCTGCTCATCAAAGCTCTTGCGGTTGTGGGCTCCGGTGAGGTGATCGAGCCTCGCGGTGAGGTTGGCTTCCATAAGTTGCTTTTTGACTGCGTGTAGATTTTTTTGAATCGATTCAACTCTGCGAGTACGGCGCTCATCTTTGCGCGTTTGGCTTTCGACATAGGTATCGATAAATTCTCGTGATTTGGCACGGAGCTGCTGGATAGAGTTGGATTCTACTGCTTCACGCAGGCCCTCAAGATGGCTTTTGAGCTCAAAATCTTGAGCTCGCTCGATATGAATCTCATCCCCCAGTTGGTCGGCAAAATCCCAAATGATATTTTTAAAGTCTTCGAAAGTTTTTTGAATGTATGAATACTCATCCAGTCGATAACTCGCCATATATTGCCTGAAACGGAAAAGTGTTTTCTCAAGCTTTTCGCGGTCGGTTTCAACCATGCCTTTTGCAAAATCATCTAAAGTTTCGCGAGTTTTACGAATAGGATGATGTTCGACTTCAAAGAGATTTTTATTGTAGATGTCGATCATAAATAGCACGGTCGCAAGCTCTTCACTGATCTCATGCTTCGATGGAGTGGCTTCGCCATTTTTTGGCTCTTTTACGTCGAGCTCAAATTGATCTACTAATTTTTTGACCCACTGGCGCACGAGTGGCCTCCTTCAGGGATAAAATCTATCCGCGTTTGTCTTCTAATTTTTTTTGATAAAGGGCTTTGATAGATTCAATATCTTTTTGATATTGCTTTTCTCGGTCACTGAATTTTTCTTGGTAGCGAGATTTAAATTGGTCAATTTCCTCTTTGCTGTGATCTTGAATTCGAGTGATCTCTTGCTCGTGGTTAGCTGTGATTCGGTGAATTTCACTGCTGTGCTCTTTTTCAACCTGACTCTCTTTTTTTGCAAAATTATCCTTGAGCTGCTGAACTTCGTCGGCGCGTGATCCGGCTCTTCCTGAGACTGATGCCATAAGCAATGACCTCTGTATATTGCATGGGTTGAGCTTTAATTATAGGTTCAAAGCCGAAGCGCTACCAGTCCTGGTTTTAAGGTCTTATGTCAGGACTTTGGGGCAGGATTTGGATATTGTGTTGCTTGTTGGTCTAAGATTGAAAGCGCTCGATGTATTGACATCGCTGGCAAAGGCTTTCGACCAACTTATTTTTTTTAAAACCATCAGAAATTGCGCGAGCTTTAGGGCTATCGAGTATCTCCTGGAGAGGCTGATCATCAATTTTACCAAGGGGGATAGCTCCTTCTTTATCGAGGCAGCAGGGGACAACAGTTCCATCGACCAAGATGCCGAAGTGAGAGTTCAGTCCATAGCAAGTTCCCTTTTGCCCTAGGAATGGTAGATCCAGGCTTGGCCAAATAAACTCGGTGTCATAATGAAGATAGAGACGGTTTTTAATTTTATGGCTTTTATTTTTTCTTACATCTATTTGCTGAATAGCTTTGAAGCCAAAGTGCTCTTCAATTTTTTGTAAAATAATTTTATTGCCGGACGTAGAACTTCGGGCTTCTTGCAAATTCCAAAGGCGGTAGTTGAGATAAAGCTCGGGCCGTTGCTCTAGAGCTATCTCTGTAAAGCGGAATATCTTTTCGAGATAGTCGGTCGGATCTTTGTCGCCAAAATTGTCAGCGAAGCTGTGCAATGAAAAATTTATTTGGCGGAAGGTTGGATTTAAAAGAAACGACAATTTTTTTTCAAAATTTTGTTTGAGCAATACGCCATTGGTTACAAAAAAAACTGGCACTTTTTTTTCGTTGCAATAAAGCACCATTTTTTCAAGCTCAGGATGTACGAGAGGGTCTCCCATCAAATGGAAGCACACTTGCTCGGTGAGCGGAGCGACTTGGTTGATAATTTTTTGGAAAAGTTCGAGACTCATTAGTTTAGGACTGCGAATCACCGCTGGGCAAAAACTGCATTGAAGATTGCAGATATTGCTGATTTCAATATTAATTTTATTAAATCGTTTCATCAGCAATATCTTACTAAAATATCCCTACGTGGTGTGATTATTCTCATCCACCGTAAGATTTAGATTTTTTCTTTGATTTTTTTGATTTCGATTTGGCTTTTTTTGCTTTCTTTTTTGAAGCCGGTTTGCGATTTGAACTCGAGTGGTTTTTAGCTGTTTTTTCAGAGCGCTTCGCAGGGCGTTTTACTTTGTGCTTTCCAGCAGACGCAGGTGCGCGCTGGCTCTTAGAAGGAAGAGTTTTCATGTATTTGGCTGCTTTTTTGTGCCCCTCGCTGACTTTGGCCTGGGTGAAGTTTGGCAGCAGTACACCGAGCGTGAAAAGAATTGCATACAGATATTTATATGGTTTCAAGGGGCCTCCTGGTCTAAAGTAGTAACAGAGGTATTATCGGTGCCCTCAACCAAAACTTAAATCGAGCTAAGAACTATTTAATGAATAGGCAAATTATTTTCGGCAGTGTTTCAAAATAGATCACTCATCGTCTTGTTTTGAGTAAAGAATGTGTAAAAAATAATTGTTTATAGACGAAAGACTGCTGATAACGCTGAAATAAAGTAGACGCTAGGCTCGGACCTATTTAGTATCAATGTATGAAAATTTTACTTGTCGATAAAAGTGCCGATGTGCGTGAGCTCACGGCAATGATGCTTTCGTCTCAATTTGTAACAGATATTGTACAGGCCGAAGATGGTGCGGAGGCCGTGCGCATACTCGAATCGCAAGGTCAGTTTGACATTGTTATCTCTGGCTACAAGATGAGCACTAAGAACGGCCACGATATATTTAAGAGCCTTCGACAGATCTCGAGCCGGGTGCCTTTCATGTTGGTGAGCTCGCAGGCCTACAGCCATTTGAGTGAGTTCAATCACGACCTATATTTTGAAGCTTTACAGAAGCCCTTTGAAGAAGAACTCTTGATCGGAAAGGTGCAGCTTCTTGTAAATCACGCCGAGACCAAGGATTGGAAGTCTGGCTACATTCCTGTAGCAATCGAAATTCTTGAGAAAATGAACTCGGTCAGTGTTCCTTTGTTCATTCAGCTCAGTGAAAATCATTTTGTTAAGTTAAGTCACGCAAAAAATCTGTTCACTGCGGTTGATGCGCAAAAGATGCGCTCGCGCGGAATCAGCAGTCTTTTTGTTGAGCTCGGTGACTATAGTATTTTTATTGGTCAATTTAGGAAAAATGTTTTTTCGCAAGTGGCATGGGATCAAGCAGACCCGAAAGATTGCTTGGAGATATTGAGTCGTGACTGGGATCTTGTGATGAAGGCCAGTCGTAAATTTGGCTTCACTGAAAAAGTCATTAATTTAGCTCAAGAAAACATCTCTCGTGGTCTTGCAGTTATGTCTCAGACCGTTAATTTTAAATCAGCTTTCAAGGACTTCTCTGACTCAAAACAGAGCCGCCTCAGTGCTCATTGTTATATGCTTGCTATCTTATGTACCGCGATTGCAAAAGAGCTCGGATGGGTGGCTTCTGCCACTTTGCAAAAGTTAACTTATGCGGCTTTACTTCATGATGTCGATTTGGATGAAGAGCTTTTTACTAGTAAGCAAACTTTGATAAACTCGACAGACTTCAGGCAGTTCACTGATGATCCGGGAATGATGCGGCTTGTATGGCATCCGAAGAAGGCTTCAGAACTAATTGCTGCCTGGTCAAGCTGTCCTTCGGATGTGGAAGAGTTAATTATTCAGCATCATGAAAAAATCGATGGAACCGGCTTTCCTATGGGAATAGATTACAAGACAATTGCACCACTTTCGGCAATTTTTATTTTAGCTGAAGATATAATCTATCATAGTGTCGACAATTTTGGAATTTCGCCTTTAGAGTTCTTAAAATCAAGATTTGATTATTATCAGCACGGCGAGTTTATAAAAATTTACGCTGCGGTTGAACGAGTCCTCAGCGCAAAATAATTAATGCTTGTCTTTAAGAATTTTCGACGATCATCACGGTCAGACGGCTCATACAGACGATTTCTTGGGCTTCATTTTTAATTTCAATATTCCAAACATGCAGGTTTTTTCCCACTCTTAGCGGAGTGACCTTGCCATAGACAAAGCCCGATCGAGCGGACTTGAGGTGGTTGGCATTGATTTCTATTCCGACCGGCATTTTTGTTGAGCCAGCTTCCAAGCAAAGAGCAGATGCAATACTTCCCAAAGACTCTGCTAATGCGACCGAGGCGCCTCCGTGCAATAAACCTGCAGGTTGTTTAGTTCGGCGGTCCACAGGCATTTTGGCGACAAGAAAGTCATCTCCACATTCGGTGAACTCCACCCCCAGGTGATCGCACATGGTGTTTAAGCAGATTTTTTGAAGGCCAGCGAGCTGAGGTTTTTGTTTCCAAATCATGCTTTGAGCCTAGAGAATTGCCTTTAAAAATCCAAGCTATTTTAAGGCCCAAAAACACACTTTGTTTTGCGCCAGTTTTGGTCATGGCTGTAAGCTTTTCACCCATGCTAGTAAGCCACTATGAGGATCTTAAAATCTAAAGACTTTCAGAGGGTTATGTGGTTTAAGTAGCGCCGAATGACTTCTACAGAACCTTCTCTCGATTTTAAATCTACTTTGCTCAAAGATGAGCTCTGCGCTGTTGTGGCTGATTTGGGTTTTGATTCGATGACTGAAATTCAAGCGGCCGCCATTCCCGTTTTGCTTACTGGCAAAGATTTGATTGGCCAGTCTCAGACCGGCAGTGGAAAAACGGCGGCCTTCGTTCTGCCAATTTTACACAACCTCGACATGTCTCGACAGCAAGGGGCTCAGGTGCAAGCTCTCATCATCTGTCCAACCAGAGAGTTAGTGGCTCAGGTTGTGGCTGATTTTCGTAAGCTAGGCCGGTTGCTTCCGGGTCTTCAAGTTTTGTCACTAATCGGAGGCCAGCCAGGCCGTGAGCAGGCCGAATCTTTAAAGGCAGGAGTGCACATCTTAGTAGGAACCCCTGGGCGGATTTTAGATCATGGCACTAAAGGCCGTATCGATGTCTCAGAATTAAAGACACTCGTTTTAGACGAGGCTGATAAGATGCTCGAGATGGGCTTCGAAGAGGAGATCAAAGCCGTGATCGATTCTCTGCCAGCCAAGAGACAAACAGTTTTATTTTCTGCTACATTTCCAAATGAAATCGAAGCTCTCAGTCGCAGATATCAAAAAAATCCAGTCAGAATCAAAATTGAAGTGTCTGCAGAGCTCAAACGAAACATTGAGCAGTACGTCTACGAAAGCCCCACCGCAGACCGCGTGAAAACTTTGATGCGAGTGTTGCAGCAACATCCCGCTCAATCGGTGGTGGTATTTTGCAATCAAAAGGCTACCATCGCTGAGGTTACTGATCTTTTAGCTCAAAGCCAGGTCAGCTGTTCAGCACTGCATGGAGATTTAGAACAGCGTGAGCGTGACCGCGTGATGTCGATGTTCAAAAATGGTTCGACAAGAATTTTGGTGGCAACCGATGTGGCGGCTCGCGGTCTTGATATCGACAACTTAGAGCTCGTGGTTAATTTGGATCTTCCCACTCAAACTGAGACTTACATTCATCGCATTGGTCGCACTGGACGAGCGGGTCGCAGTGGCGTGGCAGTGACGATCATGCCTCCCAATCAAGAGTTAAAAATTCAAGAGCTAGAAAAAATGAGTGGAGTGCCGATGCTCAGAAAACCTCTGGGCTTTAAGAACCAATTCGGTTTGGGTGCTGCTTATCAGGGCTCTGCGATGCAGACTCTGTCGATTTCAGGCGGGCGCGAGCATAAGCTTCGTCCTGGTGATATTTTGGGCTCGTTGACGGCACAAAAAGACAATCTTCCAGCTCTGAAGAGCGCGGATATTGGTAAAATTGAAATTCATGACAGGTTTTCATATGTGGCAGTGGCAAGTGCTGTCTCTCAGCTAGCACTGACGAAACTGAGAGACGGACGGATTAAAGGCAGTAAATTTCAGGTGAGGTTCATCAAATGATCAGTATTTCAAATGTCAGTCTTCGCTTTGGCGGAAAAAAACTTTTTGAAGATGTGAATGTGCGTTTTAATCCAGGAAATTGCTACGGCTTGATCGGAGCCAATGGCGCCGGTAAGACAACGTTTTTGAAGGTTCTAGCTAAGGAGCTTGAGCCCAACAGCGGCGAAGTTCATATCAATTCTGAGCATCGCATCTCAGTTCTCAAGCAAGATCATTATGCCTTTAGTGACCAGACGGTTTTGAAAACAGTCATGATGGGCAACGAGCGCCTGAGCCGAATCATGGATGAAAAAGAAGCTCTGTATGCCAATCCCAACTTTTCAGAAGCCGACGGAGTCAGGGCCTCAGAGCTTGAAATGCAATTTGCTGAGCTCAATGGCTGGGAGGCCGAAAGCGAAGCTGGCACCATGCTCGCTGGACTTGGTATTGAAGAAGGCTTCCATGGTAAACTTATGAAAGAGCTCACCGGCGGAGAAAAAGTAAAAGTACTTTTGGCTCAAGCTCTTTTTGGTCAGCCCGATATTTTGTTGCTCGATGAGCCGACGAATCACTTGGATATCTACGCTGTGCAGTGGCTTGAAGAGTTTTTGTCAAAATTTGAAAACACGGTGATCGTTGTTTCGCATGATCGATATTTTTTAAACCGTGTTTGCACTCACATGGCCGACATCGATTTTTCAAAAGTGACAACCTACACTGGCAATTATGATTTTTGGCGTCAGGCGAGTGAGCTCAATCAAAGACTTCTTTCGGATCAAAACAAAAAGAACACTGACAAAGCGGAAGAGCTTAAGAGTTTTATTCGTCGATTCAGTGCCAATGCTTCAAAATCAAGACAAGCATCCTCAAGACAAAAGCAGCTTGAAAAGTTAGACATCACCGAAATGCCAGTGTCTTCGCGCAAACGACCTTTTGTTGGCTTTGAGCTACGACGTGAACTCGGCAACGATGTGCTGACAGTGAAGGGCCTGAGCAAATCCATCAATGGCGAGCAGATTTTAAAAAACATCTCTTTCTCGGTGCAAAAGGGCGACAAGATTGTCCTTCTTGGACGAAATGATTTAGCAAAAACGGTTTTACTAGATATTTTAGCAGGAGACCTTGAGGCCGACGAAGGATCCTTTGCGTGGGGGCTCACGACAGTGAGAAGTTATCTCCCGACAGACAACTCTAAATTTTTTAAAGGCGGCGAGAACTCATTGGTGGATTGGCTGCGCCAATTTTCAGAAGACAAAGACGAAAGTTTTATACGTGGATTTTTAGGCAAGATGCTCTTTAGTCGTGATGAAGCCCTTAAGCGCCCAGATGTTTTGTCGGGGGGCGAAAAAGTTCGTTGCATGCTTTCAAAAATGATGTTGTCGGGTGCCAATGTGCTTTTGCTGGACGGGCCAACCAATCACTTGGACCTAGAAAGCATCACTGCTGTCAATGAAGGCATCGAGAGATTCAAGGGCACCGTGATTTTTACTTCACATGACCATGAGTTTATTCAGACTGTTGCCAATCGAATTATTGAAATTGATCTGACGCTTAAAGATGATCGCAATATGAGCTACGAAGAGTACGCAGCGGCTAAGAAGCCAATGTTGAACTAGTTTGCTGAACTAGTTAGGAGAGTCCGAAATGATCGTCTACTTTGAAGTGGTATATGGGCTTTTGCTGATTGCCGTTGGTGTTAACGGCCTTTATTTTAAAAAAGGAAAGCCAGTACTGAGTGCATCGGCAGCAAAGGCGCACAAGGGGCTAGAGTCGTCTGTTTTTGTTTTTCCAGTGGCTTATTCAAGCCTTGTTATGGCTGGAGCTTTGGTGGCTTTGCAAGTCGCTGTGCCTTTTGCTTTAGTTTTGGCTGCACCGACAGTCCTTTCCATTTACCTTTTTAATGTCTTCTTACAGAAGAATTATCTGGCTCCGGGCTTGTTCTTTTGCCTGATGAATTTGGGCTTTGCCTACTTTCATTCTAGGTCTTTTGCTGTGCTTTTTGGGTGATTCCTTTTTGAAGAGAGTCGCCATTTGATTCATATTCCCAGCTCTTTGCGAGAAAATATTCTTACAACCTACTCTGAACAGGGGAGGCTTTGGCTCGAGGCTTTGCCATCTTTGGTTGAGACCTATCTTCAGCTCTGGAACCTTGATGTCATAGGTAAAATCGAAAACCAAACATTTAATTTCGTCTTGCGGGTCCGCCTTCGGCAAGATGGAACACATGCCATTCTAAAAGCAGGTCCCCATAAAAAAGGCCGACTTCGAGAAGCCGAAATGCTTTTGGCCTACAATAGTGGAGGTCTTGCCCCAGCGCTTTTGAATTTTTCCGAGAAGGATGGCATTCTTTTATTGGCTGCAGTTGAACCCGGCGACAGTCTTGAGAGTGCTTTGGTCGGTGGAAGTATTTCTGAAGTACTTTCGACTGAAAAAGCTGCCTTGATGATGACACAAGTTTTAAACCAAGTGACCCTGAGATCAGCCAACAAAAAAATCAGTTCGATTGAGATTTGGGGACTTGGCTTTGAAAAATTTTTGCGTGAAAGTTGTCGAGGAGTGGTATTCCCACCGACTCTGATTGAGCGTGCCGATGAGGTGTTTAAATTTTTGCACTCGACGAGCACAGAGCAAATTCTTTTGCATGGCGATTTACATCACGCAAATATTTTGCTCAATGGTAGAGGTGATTTGCTGCTCATCGATCCCAAGGGTGTCTATGGTGATCCGGCATTTGAGGTGGGGGCGTTTATGCGAAATCCCATTCAAACTCTCTGTGATCATCCGGCTCTTGATCAAATATTGATCGAGAGAATTTCAATTTTTTCTGATGTTCTTAAGCTCGACAGACAAAGAATCTGGGGCTGGTCTTTTTCTCAAAGTGTGTTGGCGGCAATTTGGACTGTTGAAGACAAAAGCCGCGATTATCGGCAATGGATTAAAGTAGCTGAAGCTTTCTTACGCATTGAAAATAAAATTTGAACTTGGGCTAAGACCTTAAGGTGTATCTAGTAGATCTACAGTCACACCATTTTTTTTAGCCTCGACAGCGGCCTGTGTTGTTCCAACAAGAATATCGACGTCCATGTCTTTGATCTGTGGAAAGAACTTTTGAATATTGAAAGTAAGTCGAGTGCCCGCGGGACTTTTTTCGCAAAGAACATTGAATGTAGCCACAGTCTCAGAGTGCTCACCTTTGACTTTGTTTTTATTTCCTACGCCTTCGTCCTCTGGAACGACTTGGATTTTATCTTTTGTTACAAGACATTTTATTGTCGGTGCAAAGACAACCATTTCAGATATTCGAGCCTCAAGCTTTTTCAGGGCTTCCTGCAGTTGAGATTTTTCTTGATCTGTTCTGGCCTCGTGCTCAAAGCCGAAAACACTTTCGCTTGGAATTTTTAGATCGATTTTCCCGTTGGAGCCGTCAAATGCAATTCCCATTTTTCCGGCTCCATGCTGATGCGTCGAGTGCTCTCGGTGCTTTTCTGTCGTACTTTTGGCGCCAACAACAACAGAACAGAATAAGAAAAAAAGAGTGGTAATGGAGATGGAACGGTTGGATGCGGTCACGAGATCCTCCTGGCTAAATTTGGAGTGCCGGGCTGTGGGCTCAGCTCAACCTTGACTGTTGCTGGGCTCGCTTCAGATGTCAATTTTTAGCGACGCAGCAAGGGAAGTGAGATTAAGATGCATTTTTTTATCGACAGAGGGCATGGTGCTTTTGGTAATTGTATTGGGGCTCGACCGCAAGAGTCACGGCAAAAGGGGGTGAGTTTGATTAAAAAACTATTTTCTGTGCTAACAATGACGTGCTTTTGTCTTTTAGGTGCACCAGCACAAGCATCGCTCAGTCTCTATTTTTCGCCAGATTATTATCTTGGTAAGGCTTTTGAGTGGGCCTTGGCGGTAGACGGTGGTTTTAATAAAGGTGACTTCAAACAAGTCGAAGACAAAACATCGCAGCTCCGTCTAGAAAAGGCGTTTCAGCAAATTCATCAGTATCCTGCTTGGAATTATCGTTACTCGAGTATTAAGCTTGTTTTGATTCAGGGCAAAGCCGACGAGCCCAATGCTTTTTCGATAGGCCCCGTGATCTATTTTTCAAAAAGTTTGTTGGCGCTTTTAGACGACCGTGACTTGACGGCTGTTCTAGCGCACGAGATGGCGCACTCAGAAAAAGCTCATCTTTTAAAAAGGGTGCCTGTTCCTTTGGGAGCTGTATTTTTGAGCGTATTTGAACACGTAAAGGCGGGGACAGCTTCTCGGCTGCAGATTCAGTTTTTAGTTGAAGCTGTTCGAAGTTGGGTTGAAAAATCAAATTTTTCTATGGAACTTCAAGCAGATTGTTTTGCTGCTCAACAACTTCAGTATATGAGCTCCAAGGGCCTTGCAAATAATCCACTAGACCTTCTGCGAGCCACGAGTAAAATGCTCGGTTACGATGTGAGTTTAGATCACTCAGATAATCCCGACGCTAATCGAGCTCAAGCCATTTTGGCCAAGAGCTATTTAAATACCTGTGAATTCTAGGCTTTTAAAAAACTTCTGGCCTCGTTTAATGGCCTACGTTGCGCTATCTTAAGTTTGGAGTAAAACATTTCTCTAGACTGAGTGTGCGCGGATTTTCTATGTACAGTGAACAATCGAGTCAATTTTATTCGGAAATTTTGAATGCGATGACCGAGGGTTTTGCCGTGCAAGACTCTGCAGGAAAAATAATTTTCTTCAATCATGCTGCGGCTTCTTTATTGGGTTTGACCGAAGATCAACTATTGGGACGAACATCTTTAGATCCTTTGTGGAAGGCAATTCGTGAAGATGGTTCGGATTTTTTGGGTGAAGATCATCCGGCCATGTACACCATCCGCTCGGGGCTTCCGCAGTATAACGTGGTGATGGGAATAAGAACTTCAGATACTTTGACCCGCTGGCTTCGCGTGAGCTCGATGCCATTTAATAAAAGCTACATGGGGCAGAAGGTTTCTGTCCTTGTAACATTTTCAGATATTTCGAAGCAGCTCGAGCGGTCTAAGCTTATTTCCGGCATCATAGGAAATTCGCCAGGGATGCTTTATCAGTTCAAGTTGAGTGCCGATGGAAATCCATCTTT
Organism: Pseudobdellovibrionaceae bacterium; assembly: GCA_947374445.1. Taxonomy (GTDB): domain Bacteria; phylum Bdellovibrionota; class Bdellovibrionia; order Bdellovibrionales; family Bdellovibrionaceae; genus CANCBY01. Next base: position 18,333 of record CANCBY010000002.1, on the reverse strand, counting down.
TCCGTTTGTGAGTAAAAAAGCTCATGAAATTTATGAGATCTCAGCCGAGGAGCTTATTTTAAATCCGGGACTTCTGCTGTCTTTGGTGTATGAGGATGATCGCCGCGACCTTCAAATGGCGACAGAAACGAGCACAAAAACATTGATGCCATTTCGTTGGCAAGGTCGAATAGTTACAAAATCGGGAAAAATTAAGTGGGTGCAAATCGACGGAGTTCCTCGCAAGGACAACGATGGCGGGGTTATATCAGATGGAATTTTGGTTGATGTAACTAAAGAAATTGAGATTCAAAAAGAGCTGGAGTTTCAACGAGAAAAATCGGCACATTCGGCAAGGCTCGCATCTTTAGGAAGAATGTCTGGAGGCATAGCCCACGAAATAAATAATCCTCTCACAATTATTTCGGGCATGAGCAAGCTCTTAGTTCTGACAGCTAATGATCCGATTAAACTAGCCGATAGAGTGCAAAAAATTAATAATGCTGTTGAGCGAATCGCTAAAATTGTTAATGGATTGAGAAGGTTTTCTCGAATTGATGAAAAGACAATTCGCGATCGTTGCGAAATAAAGTCATTACTCAGTGAGGTTTTGAGTTCGGCTCTTGCTAAGGTTCATAAAGGACAAGTTCATCTCAATGTAACCGGTGATCTCCAAACATTTGTAATTTGCGATCAAGCAGAGATTGAGCAGGTTTTAGAAAACCTTATCGAAAATGCCGTTGATGCGATTCAAGGACTCGTAGAAAAATGGATCAAAGTCGAGGTTAAAGCTAGTAACGATTTTGTGATCATTCGGATTACAGACTCTGGGTCTGGAATTCCTCGAGCAATTGCCAGCAAACTTTTTGAACCATTTTTTACCACCAAAGAGGTCGGCGAAGGCACAGGGCTTGGTTTAAGTATGTCTCGTGGAATTATTAAAGATCATGGGGGCGAGCTCAGGCTTGTTCCTGGACCAAATACCTGCTTCGAAGTGGAGCTTCCGCTGAATCGGTCCAATGCTTTTTAGAGATTAAACACTGTAAAATCTGTCGTATTTTCCGATAAGTAGATGTGTTGAGAAGACATCTTTACTTGTTAAAAATTTTTATATCTCTGCTTGCTTGGGCTTTGTGTTTTATCTCAATTGCTGCCGCAGACTCTGCCAAGTGCTCGCTCGCCCCTGAACTTATAAAAATTAAGCAGGACAGCTGCAAGGGCTTTATGAAAGCAGCCCATTGCGAAAATTTTAAACCTTCAGAATACCTGAAAACCTGCAGCGAAGACGAGATAATTCATCAAGCACTCGGCGATGAAGAGTCCCTTCTGCACAGCTGTCATGTGGGAGCTATCGATGTGACTGCTGATTTTTTTATGTCGATAGATCAGCTTTTTACATATGTGACAAAATCGATTAAAGGTAAAGCCTATTTGCTGCAGGCCTGTGACGTCCATTGCAAAAGACGAATGTCGATCGGCGTGCCAGAATTTGCGAATTTAAAAGATAGTGATTTGCAAAAAATAAATGCAGCCTATATTGATGAGAAAGTTCGTGTCTATGAAGGCGACAAAATGCGCTTTAGCCAGCTTGAGATGGCGAGAAAATTCGATCCAATCAGAGATCCGCGAGTTTTAGCTGAAGGTGATAGGCGACAATCGAACAGTTCTTCTTCGCGGACTTCAGATCAACAGATCATGGAGTCTTTGCTTCGGCTGGTTCGTGCGGCGATAGAGAAGGAATTTAAGCGCCCTCAATGCTATCAAGCCAAATTCTATCCTGAAATGTTTTGCTATGGTCTTTTCTTTATTTTTGACCCAGTAGTTTCTGCGGGTCTTGTAATAAAAAGCCCCCGGCTTGCAATGATTTTAGCCGAAAATTTGTCTTTACCTGAAGACCTTCGGCTCGGCAAAAAAATGAGTGCTGCAAAAAGCGGGCTTGCGCGTGATGATATCGAGCGCGAAGTCTTTATTGAACTCAATTTAGAAAATAAGTTTGCCACGGCAGAAGAAAATAAAAGGTGGATTGAAGCCGTAGAGAGTGAGTCTTTGCCTCCGGGTTCTAGGGTTTTAGATTTTGAGAATTCCGTGCTGCAGAAATTAAACAATACGACAAAAGATAAAAATTTGGTGACCAGTATGACTAATAAGCACAAAGAAATTTTGCGGTCAAAAATAGACAAGCTCGCTAGAAAGTACCAAGATAAAATGGAGTTTGTCCCGTATAGTGATTTCAAAGCCCAGCGGTGGTTAATTAAGACAAAGCCGCCATTGACAGAGTTGCCTCCTCAAGTCCAAACAGAGCTTGCAAATATTTTCAAAGACGTCAATTTGGAGTTTGATTCGCAGCTCAAGTTAAATGGAATCATTCGCAAATCTGACCATGCCGAAGATTGGTTTCGTGGAGGTATGGGTAGTACGGCCGACGAGGCTAACATCGCAGTACGTATGTCTCGAGAAATGAAGAGTAATGAGCTTCGTATGTTTGATGGCCCTGAAATGCAAGAGAACCTCAAAATTTATCACCAGTGGGCCGAGCAAAAACGCCAAGAGGTGGCCCATGACTTCGCGGGAACGGGGCTCCTAGAGAAAACCTCAGGAAAAGTCGAGATCCCCTCAGAGGTTGTTTTTGATGCTATCCGAAAAAATCCGAGCAATGAGGCATTGAGAGAGGTGTTGGTTAAAAAGTACTCTGGGACTGCCTTTACGGAGAACAAGAATATTTCATCAATCTCTATTGACTCTTCTGAACGAGAAAAAATGTCCGCATTTCTTTCCGACGACAAATTAAATCACTTGAGAGACTACGCGGAGCTTGCAAATCAATTTTCTCCGGGCCTTCACGCTGTAGAGCGGAGAGTGGCATCGATTCAAGAGGCCGAATTGGGAGGTATGACAGCTGACTTTGCGGGGGTTGGTGCGCGTAATTTGCGTGCTACCGCGGAGGCTTTAGCGCATTCAAGCAATGTGAAAGAGGCCATTCAAATGTCTCGTCAGGGCGAAAAGCAGGTCACCCAGGCTTTCAACCGCGAAAAAGAAGAATTTGAGTCGGTGGTCGGAAAATACATGCATTCCACCGTTTCTAGTGGCGATGATTTTGCTGCCACTGCTGGCGCACGGCTGAGCCTTGATTCGAAACAAAAGATGTTATCAGAAATTGCCGCGCTAAAAAATCCAGCTGGCAAGCGCATAAGCTTTATTGGTGAAGGTGTTCTGCCGTTAGAAAGAAATCAACTGGCTGCTCATGGCGAAGCGATTGAAAAAAATCTTCGATCTGAATTAAACGGAAAAATTTCTGCCGAAAAATTAAAACAAGTTGTTTTCGCGACGGATATGAAAGGGAAGAGATTGGGTCAAGGCTCCGTGCAACTCCTGATCGGTGAGTCAAGCTCAGTAGGGCTTACGACGGCAGAGAGAAAAACAATTCAAAAGTGTTTCAAGCAGGCTGTCCAAGAGTTTAACGCCACCTCCGATGAAGCGCTTGCATCGAAAGCTTATCGTGCTGACTAGGGCAGAGTTGCAAGCTGTAATGCCGATGTTCTTGATAAACATTCGCAAGATTTGATCGAGAACATCGGCATTTTAAAACAAAAAATTTTTTAATTTATTCGTTTGCGAGTGGTGTCATCTTGCTCGGCACAGTTCCTGCTCAATGGATTTTAACGCCATGAGCAGCCACTCGATCAAGGGGATTTGGGGGCAGATTGTCTCAGGCCCATTGACTGAAAAGAGTGGAGAAAATATGAAGCAGCAAATCAAAGTTCTAGGCATTGTGAGTTTTTTAGCTCTAAGCACGATGAACCTCACAGCGTGCACTAGCGAAGATGTCGCCTTAGGTGCTGGCGTTATTATTGGAGCGGTCGTAGCAGATGGACTCGATTCAAATAACGGCAGCTATGATCACCGCGATGACCGCGATCGCAATCATGGAGGTGGCTATCATCATCCGCGGCCGCTGCCGCCAATTCCACCTCTCGATCCTGTTCGTCCCGGAAATCGATACGGCATGTCGCTAAATTCCCTGCAGCTTATTGACAATACGGATGCAAATCTAGATGTATCGGTGCAGGCTGATGCGGTTGTGGCTTTGACTGAAGTTTCATCTGAAGTTGCTGCCACCGCAAAGCACTTTCAAATTTCAGACACGGCAGCTGAAAAGGTTTGGTCGGCATTGGTTGCTGCCAAACAAAGCGATTTCACTCAAATCGAGAGTATGGGTTTGAGCCATCAAGATTTGGTTGCAATGGCTCAGGGAGAAAATCCTTCGGTGACTTCACTTGAGGACGTGAGTGCCTCTTTGGGGCTCGAGCTAGGTGAGACACATCAAGTATTCCAACAAATGAAGAGCGATTTGGCGAGCACCCCGGCTTGGCATTAGCTATTCGCTAGAAATATATGGCGCTAAATCTATTGCTCTTCTAGTGCTTTTCCATTGTCGAAGAGGCGATATGGAGTAATGGCAGTGTCGGCGAGAAGGCTCGTGCGACTGCCATTGCTTTTTGCTAAAGCGTGAATTTATGACAATTTGATGGCCCTCTATCTGCCATTAATGAGCGTTCATGCAAAATGAATCGGTTGGTTTGTCGGGGAATTAAAAGTATTTGCCTCACGTCAGGGCCGGTATCATAATCCTCCCCTTATAGATTAGATGCACGGTTAAAAGTTGGGGAATAAAAGTGGATAAAACAACTCAAATGACGAGAACTTTGATGAGCGCTTTTTTGTTGGTGGCATTGGTGATTCCAAGTGTCACTCGAGCTGATAATCACAATAGCAATTTTGATAGCTCTGCCCACGCTACGGCTATAAATGTTATCCCAGTATTAGATTTTCGAGCGGCTCTTGAGGCTCACCTGTCAGATGAGCAAAAGGCATGTGCTGTGGATACTTTGCGTGAGACCCTGTTGCAAAAACACGGCTCTTATATTGAGCGGCTGAGCACTGAAGAAAAAGAGTTTTGCATTCAATCTTTGCAGAGAATTGAAGTCTTACGCTGTGAAAAAATGTTCACTTTGTTGGGTAGACAGCTGTCGATGCTAGATTCATTGCTGTTGAGCACTGAGAAAAGCAAATCAGATTTTTTTTCAGACAAATATAGTCAAATGCTGACAACAAAAATGATTCAAGAAGTGCAAGCTATCCGCGGCGAGACTATCGATCGAATCGACGCAGTTTTCAACACCACTCAGTGCCCACTGCTAAGGGGCTTTACTGGCTATTTTGCTAAGAAAAGCCTAAAGAGCAACGTCAACCAAAAGCTTGATGAGCAGGTTAATGTTTTAGCTGCGACTCGATTTAATTTTGAGTCTTTATAGGCCGGAATGCATATGAGAGTTCTTTCGACGAATCTTTCTCAGCCTCGAGATTTTGAATTTCAAGGTCAGAAAATTCGCTCTTCGATGATCAAGAGGCCTTCGGTTGATGGCCTTATCGTTAAAAAACTAAATATTGAAAACGATATTTTTGACGCTCCCAAGTATCATTGCCGAGAGCACAGTGTGGTTTATGCGTTTTCTTGGCCAGGCCTCCAGAGTTACGCTCAGGTTTTGTCGCTCACGGATATTCAAATGGGTGATGTAGGTGAAAACTTAAGTTTGTCGGAGCTTGATGAAGCACAGGTTTTTGTGGGCGATCAATTTCAGGTCGGAGAGGTTTTGCTCGAAGCCACGTCGCCGAGAATTCCCTGTTCCAAACTCAATTTTCGTTTTCAAAGCAAGGATGCACAGAGGCTTTTTATCAAACACGGAAAATCAGGAGTTTATTTTCGGGTTTTACGGCCGGGTCGTATCCAGTTGGGTGCACTTTTTCAGCGCACGCATTTGCAGGAAGGCTCGCCCTCAATTCAAGATTGTTACGACCTTTTGACGAAAAGAAAACCAATAGACAAAGAGTTGGTGAAAAGTTTTTTGCGACAAAAAGCTTTTCCAGATGAATTCCGTGAGCAGTTTCAGCGGTTTTTAGTTTTCTAATGTTTAGGCCTTTACTGCCGTCCCTTTGTCGCCGCAAAGAAGAATGAATCCATATCTGAAGTTACAATAATTCCGGCGGCGTGGCCGAAGCCAAGCATTTCGCGCCAAGCATCCATTCGCTTCCAGTTTTGATAAAAGACTCGATAAAGCGCGACGACAAGGCCTGTCCGATCCTTGCCGTGTTCGCAGTGGACGTAGACGGGTTGATTTGAAGGATTATTCATCATGGCGAGGATGCTTCCTATTCCATAGCCTTCATCGGCCGTAATCGGTGAAACAGCAGAGAGTTGAAGGTTTACAAAGTTGATTCCTAGGCTTTTGAAGGTTGCCTCTTCAAAAGCAATCCATTCGGCTTTTTCACCTGGCTCTAAGTGCTCAGCGGCCCATCCTAAATAAAAATCTTTAATATCGCCACCTTGCAAATCGATCACTGTTTTGATGCCTAGTTTTTTCAGGATCGAAAAATTATTACCCTGAGGCCTGGCGCCGCGGTAAAGCTGAGCACCAAATTTATGAAAGTTAATGATTTGCTGAGAGGCGATTTTTTCTGAAGGCAGAGAGGTCTCTTGTTTTTTTGCGAGCGCTGCTGTTGTTGCACAGGCAATACATAGAGCTAAAAGTGTTTGGGCTGAGCGAGAAGCTTTCTTTTGCTGGGTCATGATTTGTCCTTCGTCGGGTTTAATGTCAGGTTTTAAAGCGGGTTAATATTAGCCGCATTCTCCGCCAAAAGAATTTTGCTGTTTTATGGCTTCTTTGCTTATATTGTCATATTTGGTATCTAAATAGAGTCGCTTAAAGAAGTTCATATCTTCGTAGACTTCGCTTTTTTCGTTGCAGCTTGCTTCGATAGCTGTGCCGTCTGCTATAATAAAATTTTTGTTAACTTGTGCAAGTCCGTCTTGGCCCTTGCATTTAACAAAAATGAGTTTTGAGTCCCACAGGCTGTGGCATCGAAGAGGTCCTTTGGTGGAATCAGCGGACTCCGTGCTTAAATACTTTGTGTACTCCATAGGCTGACCGCTTGCTGAATCGTAAATATACTCGCTGCCGCTCAATAGAACTTCGTAAGAAGAAACATTGCTTCTCAATGCCATGTTGATGCATGGGTTCCAGCTCTTCGCCACCGTGATAAGTTCCAACTCTTTAATATTGGTTTTTGTACTGCTAATTTTGCAGCTGGCTTGAGTTATAAGTTGGCTTGTATTGCCGGCAAAAGAATGGCTTTGAGTTAAAACTAACAACGAGAGCGCTAGCAAATTTAATGATTTCATATTGGTCCTTTGGGTTTTATCCCGTTTTAGTTTTAAGTGTTACCGCTTCGAAAGTGTTGGGAGTGGTCAACTTCTGCCTTGGCCCAAACGATATTCAGCGGTATAGAAAGCTTGAATCGAGCCAAACTGAAATCGAGCTTAGATCGAGTTGGATTCGATATGACGATGACTGCGTTGCCCATGATATCGACACAGGGTCGCTCAATGTCATTTCTGTCCAACTTTTTAACACAGTGATTTTCTTTGAAATCGCGATTTCATCGGCCTTAAATAGGCAGTTATGACCGCGAAAGAACGCAGCAAAAAATTAAAAGCCGAATTTAAATCAAAACTGCATCAAGAGCCGCCTCGCAGTTTGGCAAGTGAATTTTCGAGCTGTGCTTGTGTTGCGGCAATCCTTCAGTTGGATGCTGAAGGTGTGCGCTTGGCATTTATCCGTCGAGCGAAGAGTGAAAAAGACCCTTGGTCAGGGCAGATAGCTTTTCCTGGTGGACGCAAAGACGACGGCGACGTCGACGATATTGAAGCCGCTCTTCGTGAGATTCGCGAAGAGGTCGGATGGAGTTTAGGGCGCGCGAGTTTTGTTGGCTATTTGACGGACGTTCAGGCCCGAAACCGATCGGGAATGCAGAGATTTTACCTCCGACCCTTAGTTTTTTTTGTTGAGGAAGCGCTTCCTGAGCCCAGTTTAAATGCGCTTGAGGTAGACTGTGTCTTCTGGGTGCCATTGTCTTATCTAAAGAGTAGCCTGAGCCAAACTTTACTGCATTTTCCTGATAGAGGTGGTGAGATTCCGGGGATCAAATTGCCTGAAGGAGATATTTTATGGGGACTGACCCACATCATATTTCAAGAAATGGTTCAGGTATTAGCTCGCTCAATTTAGCTTTGGTTTTTTGAGATATATTATCAGTATTATCGGTAGTATAAATGAAGCTTTGAATCATTGAAATATCTTGGAGTTTTTGTTCTAGCCGTGCCATGATTTTTTCATCACTAAAGGTCTAAGAGTAAGTTGATACAACATGGAGGTTCTAGAATGAAGTTTACGTGTATTGCTGCGGCAATGATTTCTGCAACGGTTTCTTTTAGCTCACTGGCTTTTGCCGACGATATTAAAATTGGTGTCTACGGACCTTTCACGGGCGGCTCTGCTCCCATGGGTGTGTCAATGCGAAATGGCGTCCAGCTTGCGGTTGAGCAAATCAATGCGGCGGGCGGAGTTTTAGGTAAAAAGATTATTCTTGTTGAGCGTGATGACGAAGCTAAAAACGAAAGAGGCGGGCAGATCATGCAAGAGCTTCTGGACAAAGAGCATGTTGTCGGTGTTTTGGGCCCTGCTAACACGGGCGTTGCAAATGCCAGCACTCGTTATCCGCAAGAGCATAAAATTCCGCAAATTATCAATGTGAGCGCCGGTGCCAAAGTGAACGAAATGTTTGCTGAGTTTCCAGAGAACTACGTGTTTCGTATTGCGGCCAACGATGACGTTCAATCTAAAATGATTGTTCAACAAGCGCTTAAAGTTTCTGGCTTCAAAAAACCTGCAATTTTGTGCGATGACACAAATTATGGTCAAAACGGACGCGAAAAAATCGAAGGTGTTCTTAAGGGTCTTGGTGTTGCCGCTGTTTTCACAGGCAAATTCAAAATCAAGGATTCAGATATGACAGCGCAGCTTCAACAAGCAAAAGCTGCGGGTGCCGATGTTGTTTTGGCTTACGGAATTGGGCCTGAGTTGGCTGCTGTCGTTAATTCGATGGATCGTATCGGCTGGAAAGTTCCAATGATCGCTAGCTGGACAGCTTCAATGTCTAACTTTACTAACAACGCGGGCAAAAATGGAAACGGCACAATGATGCCTCAGACTTTTATTGAGTCTGCTCCGACCACAACTGCGGGTAAAAAGTTTGTCGCTGCTTACAAAGCTAAATTCAAAGAAGATCCTATTACTTCTGCGGTTTCGGCAGCTCAAGGCTATGACTCTATGTATTTGATGAAGATGGCAATTGAACAAGCCGGCTCTACTGATGGGTCAAAAATCAGATTGGCACTCGAAGGTTTGAAAAAGCCTTACGAAGGAGCCACTGGAAACTTCAAGCAAGCATTTGGCGCTAAAGATCACGAGGCTATCAAGGATGAAAATGTTTTGATGGGTGTAGTAAAAGACGGACTTGTTGTAGCTCCAACAAAAAAGTAGGCGCATTTTATAATGGCTGAAGTTTTACAGCTTTTAATTTCAGGAGTGGCTCAGGGCATGATTTATGCCCTGATTGCTTTTGGTTATAACATGACTTTCTCCACATCAAAGACCATCAATTTTTCTCTCGGGAATTTGTTGATGACCGGCGGTGTGGTGGGTCTGTTAGTTTACATGAATACCAAGACAGGTGAGCCCAACGGCAATAGTTTTTTTGTGGCTTTAGTTGCGGTTGTGATTGTTTGCTCGGTATTGGGCGCTTTGGTTTACAAAGTGGCGGTGGAACCTTCGGTCAAACGTGGTTCTGACTTTGCCTGGGTGCTTGCGACCTTAGCGTTTGGTATTATTGTTAAAAATGCAGTCGAGCAGCTTTGGTCCACGGATGATTTTCGCTTTAGTTCTCCCTTAGGCAGCGAGCCTCTGCGTATTGCAGGAGCGGGTATTTTTCCGCAAGAAATTCTTATCATCATTGTTTCTATTTTGATTGTGACAGCGGTGGAATTATTTCGCCGCAAAAGTATTTTAGGTAAAGCCATTCAAGCTGTAAGTGAAGACAAGATGACCGCAGGCCTTATGGGCATCAATCAAAATTTCGTCATTTTATTTTCGTTTATGCTTTCAACGGCGATCGCTGGTGTGGCTGGAGTTTTAATTGCTCCGCTGACGTTCGTCTCAGCGACCATGGGGACGGTCCTAGGTGTTAAGGCCTATGGCGCGGCTATCATCGGTGGTTTAGAGTCAGGCTTTGGAATGTTGGCCGGTGGACTTTTGCTTGGCCTTTCGGAGTCTTTGACAGCCAGGTATATTTCTACGGGTTACAAAGACACGCCTGGATTTGTAATTTTGATTTTAATTATTTTATTCAAGCCAAGTGGTCTCTTTGGCAAGAAGGCGATTAAAAAAGTATGAATCGCAAAAAAATCATTTACGCATTGTTACTTCTTTTACCAATGTTGCTCCCACTTTTTGTGGACAATCAGTACTATGTTCACGGGATTCTTTGTCGGATTTTAATTTACTCAATTCTTGTGGCTTCGCTGGATTTGGTCGTCGGATATCTGGGCGACATATCGATCGGTCATGCGGGCTTGTTTGCGATCGGAGCCTATTCTGTCGCAATTTTAACTGCGAATCCTAAAATGAATATGGAAGCCACAATGACTTTCATGCCGCAGATTCCTTTTTTGGCAGCGCTGGCCATTGGGGTTTTGTTGGCAGCATTGACTGGTTTTGTTTTGGGCTTTCCGTCATTGCGCAGCTCGGGGCCTTATCTGGCCGTTACGACTATTGCTTGTGGAATGATTATTTTCACATTTATCAGTGAGCAAGAGCTGCTCACCAATGGGACGAAGGGAATTAACTTATCTGTTGTGACATTACTTGGGGTTCAGCTCGGTGGTAATAAACTCGTGTGGTTGGTTTATCCTCCACTTCTAGCAGTGATGTGGATTATGAGAAACATTGGTCGCAGCTATTGGGGCCGGGCTTTTGAGGCGATCAAATACTCGCCGATTGCGGCCGAGGCTTGTGGTATCTGGAGAACTTATTTTAAAATTTCTGCTTTTGTTATTTCTGCCGCTATTGCGGGTTTGGCTGGTGGTCTTTTTGCCCAGCTCGATCAATACATCGCTGCGAGCACATTTAATTTAGACTTTTCAATTTTAGCTTTGATTGCGCTTATCTTTGGCGGTCTGCGCTCAACTCTTGGCAATGTCATCGGGATGTCTTTGGTGGTTTTGCTGCCTGACTGGTTCACTTGGTTTAAAGATTTTCGACTTTTGGTTTTTGGTATTTTGCTTCTTCTGACGCTTTTCTTTTTACCTCAAGGTGTCGTTGGACTGCTGAAATCTGTTTGGCAGAAGTTGGGTTTTCACAAGCATGATCATGTAGATATTCAAGAGCGGACTTTGAATCTTGAGAAGCTTTCCGAAAAAGATTCATCGGTTTTATTTGCGGCTAACACCAAAGTTCAAAAATTAGATGCTTTGGAGTTGGACTTGGTGCGGATGCAATTCGGTGGGTTGGTTGCGGTCAATAATTTAAGTCTTAAAATTAAGTCGGGTATGATCATGGGGCTGATGGGGCCCAATGGGTCTGGTAAGAGCACCACGGTGAATATTATTACAGGCCTTTATCCGCAAACATCAGGTAGTGTTCGAGTTTTCGGCCAAGAGATGAACGCACTCAAACCTTTTGAGCGAGCTCGTTTGGGAGTGGCTCGAACGTTTCAAAATCTTCAGCTCTTTCACGATATGACTGTCTTAGACAACGTGATGGTTGGATTGCATATGTCGTTCAAGGCAAACTTAGTTGAGGTCATGCTAGGGCTTCCGGCTGTTTGGCATGAAGAGCACGAAATGCAAGTAAAAGCCTATCGGCTTTTAAAATTTGTAGGCCTTGAAAAGTCGGCATTTGAGAAAGCTAAAAATCTTGCTTACGGCCAAGCTCGCAGACTTGAGATTGCTCGAGCCTTGGCTTTGAATCCAAGCTTTTTATTGCTCGATGAGCCGGCGGCCGGTCTAACTTCGGGCGAGATAGAAGAGTTCAATCACATGATTCGCAAAGTGAAACAGCAGGGCATCTCAGTTCTATTGATCGAACATCACATGGATATGCTGATGGAAGTTTCTGAAGAAATCACTGTCCTTGATTTTGGTAAAAAGATTTCTGAGGGGACTCCGGATCAAGTTCAAAATGACCCTAAGGTGATCAGTGCATATCTGGGAACATCAGATGTTGCGGTTAAGCCTTCGGGCAGTGGTGGAGTGTTGGCATGAGTGCTCCCATCTTAAGTATAAAAAACCTGATTGTGCGTTACGGAAGCATCGAGGCATTGAGCGGAGTTTCACTAGAGGTTATGCCAGGTGAGCTCGTGGCCTTGATTGGCTCAAATGGCTCAGGCAAAACAAGCATGCTAAAAACCATTTCAGGTCAGATGAAGGCGTTTTCTGGAGATATTTTATTTTCCGGACAATCGATCTCTGGCGCACCTGCACATAAGGTGACAGGACTTGGCATTGCTCATTGCCCTGAGGGAAGAAAAGTTTTTGCTACTCAATCCGTTGAGGACAATCTTTTATTGGGAGCATTTCTACGAAGCCGCAAGGAGACTCGCAAGGAGATTTCATTTGAAATGGACGCGGCATTTGAGATGTTTCCAATTTTAAAAGAGCGTCGTCATCAGTTGGCGGGGACTTTATCTGGAGGCCAGCAACAGATGCTAGCCATTGCCAGGGCTCTCATGTCTAAACCACAGCTTTTAATGTTGGATGAGCCTTCGATGGGTCTTGCGCCGATTATTATTGATGAAGTTTTTAGTATCATTCAACGTCTTCGCGATTCAAAAAAGGCAACAGTTCTCTTGGTAGAGCAGCTGGCTTTTCGTGCGCTCCAAGTGGCTGATCGAGCTTACGTTTTAGAGCAAGGCCATATTAGGCTTACGGGAACAGGTTCAGAACTGCTAGGGCATCCTGAAGTGCGCAAAGCCTATCTTGGAAATCGGGCTGCCAAAGGAGATAAAAACCCATGAGTATCGAATGGCTTGATTGGTCCAATCCGGTAGCGCTCTGGTGGGTTTTTTTAGTTTCGGTCAGTTGCTGCAATATGATTTTTTGGTTCTGGTCGTTTTATTATTTGCGCCGTTTTCAGAGTCATGAAAATGACAATTTGATTAAAACTTTGGTTTGGCTGGCAGCGGGATACGTCTTTGTTTGTGCATTTCGTTCGATCTTGCCAAGGGCAGATGTTCAAAGAATTTGTCTTTTTGATACCTGGTGGTCGAGTGTCTTGGTCGGCAGAGCCGTTGCAACCGTGGGCGAGCTTTGCTTTGTTGCGCAGTGGGCTCTTGTTATCAATCGAGTCTCGAAATTGGCAGATTCGCCGGCGGCCCATAAGCTCTCTTATTTGATTTTTCCTTTGATTGTTATTGCTGAGATGTTTTCGTGGTACTCGGTGATCACCACTCATTATTTTGGAAACTCCTGCGAAGAGTCTTTATGGGCTATCACATATACTTTGATTTTTATCTGTTTGATTTTCTTGTTTCCGAAATTTAAAGGGGCTCTTAAGTATGCCTGTGCGGTTTCTATTGTCGGCTGCTTGCTTTACATTATTTTCATGACGACCGTGGATGTTCCCATGTACCTAGGCAGGCTTAAGGCCGATCACGAGAGTGGAAAAAAGCTTCTAGGACTTGTTGAGGGCTTTCATGATCTCAACACCCGTTGGATTGTGACCCATGATATTGAGGACTGGAAGACTGAAATCCCGTGGATGTCGCTCTACTTTAGTGCGGCTGTTTGGACGAGTCTGGCTCTGTGTTATATTCCGCTGAGTAAAACACGAATTGCTAGATACTTGAGCAAACAGCATTAGAACTCTCTATCGGGCTTCCTAAAAAAGACCTTACTGAATCCTCACAGAGCCCTGACAAACAAAAAGAGATTTTGTCGTAGGCTTTTAGATAGGGGAGGTCTGCATGTTTGAGTTTTACAAAATCCGTCAAAATAAGATCCATAAATTTCAGCCCAAGGTTGAGATCTACAATGACAAGGGGCCGTATATTTTAAAAACTGTAACGACGCCAGAGGAGCTCAAAGAGGCTCTTCGACTTCGCTATCAAGTTTTTCACCGAGAAATGATTGGTAAAACAAAACCTCACGGTATTGATGTGGATGAATTTGATTTCATCTGTGATCATTTAATTATTAAAGATAAAAAAACCAATACGATTGTTGGGACTTACAGACTCAATTGCTCTTTATACTCGCGAGAATTTTATTCGGCTCAAGAGTTTCATCTGCGAAAAATTTTGGAGCAACCTGGAGTTAAGCTTGAGCTTGGAAGAGCTTGCATCGCCAAGGATTACCGCCGTGGTTTTGTGATATCTCTATTGTGGCGTGGAATTGCTGAGTACATGCAAGCCACAGAGGCTTCGCTGGTATTTGGTTGCGCGTCGATCAAGACTGAAAGTCCTCGCCAAGCCGCTCTGATTTATCACTACTTTGGAAACGACAGCCGTTACAATCAAGATCTTTTGGCACCTCCGACGATGAAGTTCACCATGCCTAACCTGGATCTTTGGATTGGAAATTTAAATCGTCCACTCTCTGCAGACGAAGTGAGTGAGGCTGAAGGTTTGATTCCGTCTCTTTGTCAGTCGTATTTAAAAGCCGGAGCTTATCTCGGCGGAGAGCCGGCTTATGACGAGGATTTCAAATGCATTGATTTCTTGACCATTCTGCCTCGCGAGAATTTAAATAAAGCTCTGTGGAAAAAGTACAGCTCTCCTTCAATAACAGAATCGACGATCGAATCACGGTCGGCCGCGAGCTTTTAAAGCAGCGGCTTCCTGAGTGGATTCAATTAGAGCAGCTTCTCCCTGAGTTTGAAAAAATCGGAGAGGTTTATGATTTGGGATTCACGCAGTCCTCTCGGCGAGGGCCTTCAAATGAGATTTTTGAGCAGCTTCCAATAATTGGCATCAGTGTGGGCTCTAAAGATCCAAAGGCCCCAGTGCTAGGCCTTTTTGGCGGAGTGCATGGACTTGAGCGGATTGGCGCTCAGGTGTGTATCGCGCTATTAAGGTCTTTGTCTGAGTTAATGCTTTGGGATTCACTTCTGCAAGAGGCACTTAAAAATATCAGAATTGTGGCCGTGCCGATGATCAATCCATTGGGCATGATGCATTTGCGGCGATCAAATCCTAATGGTGTAGATCTCATGCGCAATGCTCCGATTGAGGCCGATGGCGACGTTCATCGCTTGCTTGGTGGACATCGCTTGTCACCAAGGCTTCCGTGGTATCGCGGGCCGATTAAAGAGCCGCCTTCGCTCGAACCAGAAAACCAGGCGGTATTGGAATTTTGTCAGAAGCAATTTTTTTCTTCGCCAGCCGTGGTGACGGTTGATTTTCATTCGGGATTTGGTTTGCAAGATCAAATATGGTTTCCGTATGCAAAGTCTGTGAAGCCTTTTCCACACCTAGCCGAGATGCATGCGCTAAAAAATCTTTTCGAGCGCACTCATCCACATCATTTTTATCGAATTGAACCGCAGGCCAAAAATTACACCACTAATGGCGATCTTTGGGACTATATCTATGAGCTTTATTGCCAGCAAAACAAAGGCGTGTATTTGCCTTTGGCAGTCGAGATGGGGTCGTGGATGTGGGTGCGGAAAAATCCTTTGCAAATATTTTCAACTCTTGGCCCATTCAATCCGGTGAAACCTCACCGACAAAAAAGAATTTTGCGTCGGCACACCACACTCTTTGATTTTCTGATCCGCTCTATGGCCTCACCGCAATTTTGGAGTGAGCTTAGCGTTGAGCAAAAAAATAAGAACCAAATTTTGGCTCAGGAACTTTGGTATTCAGTTTAAGTTTTTCCGAGGTTTCTAGGCAGAAAGTATAGCGGAACTGATTAAAGGACTTTGGCGGCTCAAAAAGAGTCATTGGCTTGGCCAGATCAAATAGATGCACAATCTGTATGGCAGATTATTTTGTAGGTCTTGGTTTTTCCATAATCTAGCAACAGTCTGTTGTTAATTTAGAGCCAACACAAACACCAAGGATTTTAAACTTGGTCTACTAAGGAGGTTCTATGAAAACGTTTCTGAAAATTGCAGCTCGGCAGCTATTGATCCCGTCGATTCTGGCTGTTTCAGTTTTCGTTCAAGCCCAAGAATTCAAAGGGCCTAAAATCAGCGACGAAGTCAAAGCTGCTATTGATGCCTGCGTGAAAGAAAAAAACCTGCCGGCAATGACGAAGGGAGAAAGGCCCTCACGTGAGACGATCGAGGCATTGGATACTTGTCTTAAAGAGAAAGGATACGAAATGCCGAAGCCTCCACATCACGGTGAGCATCGTCGCAAAGAGGATTCCAGCAGCGCGAGCTCGGCTGAAACTTCTCAGGGTGCATCACAAGAAGTGGGCGATACCGGGGCTAACTAGATTTGTAATTTTAAGAAAAGTCAAAAGGGCATGGTTCTCATCTTGAGACATGCCTTTTTGACTTTTTGCTTTCCATAATTGTTCAACAGTCTTGCCTCATTCTTACCTTATGAACATTAACAAATTTAAGAAGCAAGGAAGACTATGAAAACCCCTAATAAAAATTATGTAAGCAATTTCGGCCGCAGTTTGACTTTTGGACTGATTTTGTTTTTTTCTGCGGCATCAATCTGGGCCCAGGACTTTCAAGGCGGTCTTCCACCGGGTGGTGGAAATATGCCGAGCATGACAAGCGAGCAAAAAGCCTTGATGGATTCGATGCGCCAGCATCCGGAGCTTCAGTCAGAAACTCGCAGCATTATAGATGCGGCCGGCGGCCCCGGTAAGGCCATGAACGATCCTGAGGTTGCAAAAAAAATTAGAGCGCTTGTTGAAAAAAATAAAAACGCATCAGTTTCCGCTGCTGCGGCAAAGCCTGATCTTTCAAATAGCCCGGAGGTCAAAGATTTGATTGTCGATCTGAAGTCAATAAAGGGAAAAGAAAATGAGTATGTTCGGATCAACGGAAAAATTCCGACCGCCTGTCAGGAAAAATTGCAACTAGAGTTGAGTTGTGACAGCAAAAACAACACGGTGCTTTTTAACCTGCGAGAAGTTTCACAAGATGGATTTTCTTGTCTTCGTGAAAATAAAATTGATTGTGCCAAAGAGGACTCAAAAAATTGCAAAACCTTTGAGGCTCTCTCGGCGATTGCAGGAAAAAAGTACAGCTCTCGATTGGTTAAAGAAAGCTCCAATAATTGTGATGGAATTCAAATTGAGTCGGTTAAGGTGGGTGTTTCTAGTAAAGTCTATGCCCCTCTAAAAGTGGACTCAAGGTCTAAGACCGAAGGTACGTTTTGTGAGGCGTGCGAAGCAGCCTCGCAGAGTCATCAACTAGGGCAAATCAAACAAGGTGCCATAGATATTGAAAAAAAGATCGAGCAAAGGCCTGAACAAAAAGCTGATCAAAGACCTCGCAGTGCTGATTCTCCACGTAATTTTCAGGGGCCTCCGCCAGCAGCAAGTTCATTGTCGTCAGAGGTGACTTCTTCTTCTTCTGTTGGTTCTGAAGAAATGAAGAAACATTTAGAGCGCGAAAAAGATCGTATGATTACAAAAATAAAATCGGCGGCTTGCCCAAGTGCAGGCGGTGATGATGAAGATATGGATCCTTCAGATATGGTGGCAGGCATGGCTGCGGATGGTCCCCCTTCTGGCGGACGCGGCGGCGGTGGCAAGCCTGGTGGTGGCAGTGATATGGCCGGAGGAATGGGTGGCGACATGAAAAAGATGTTTGCGGGAAATCTCGAATATATGGATGACATTCAAGATGCGATCGATGCCAAGCAAGTGAAGTGTGAAAAAGAAGCCAAGAAAAAAATGAAATCAGCAAACGCGATGGCAAACTCACAACAGCAAATGGGTGGCATGAACTCCATGATGGGCGGCCAGCAACAACAGATGGGCGGAATGGGTGGAATGAGCAACATGAGTGGCATGAGTTCGATGATGGGCAATTATGGATTGGGTGGAATGGGCAGCATGAACGGCATGAGCTCGATGATGGGTGGATATGGCATGATGAACGGTATGATGGGTGGAATGAGTAGCATGGGCGGTATGGGCAGTATGAACCCGATGACGATGAGTAGTATGAATCCAATGAGTTCCATGATGAGCGGCTACGGAAGAATCGGTAATATGTACACTCCTTATCTGGGTATGAGCACCAGTGCATATTCAAGCCCCATGTATCTACAAATGATGCAGGGCTATGGTCTGGGTGGTAGCGCTGGAAGTTACGTAAACCCTTTGTTTGGCCGATGAAATATCAGCAGACCCGGAGAAGTTTATGATTCAAATTTTGCTTGTTGAAGACGACCCGGCTCTAGCTCGTGGTATTCAAGTCAACCTAGAGCTAG
>CANCBY010000001.1 GCA_947374445.1 Pseudobdellovibrionaceae bacterium | reverse complement strand
GTCGCCACACTGTCGCCAATTGCAAAATGACCTGTGTCCGCCACACCGACAATGTCACCCGCAAAGGCCTCATCCACAGTCTGTTTGTCTGCGGCCATAAATTGGCTCGAGTAAGAGAGTCTTAAATCTTTTTCTGAACGCATGTGTTTGATCTTCATTCCCCGCTCAAACTTACCAGAACAGATACGAATAAAAGCGATGCGATCGCGGTGCCTGCGGTCCATGTTGGCTTGGATTTTAAAAACGAACCCTGAAAAATTTTGATCCACGGGATCGATGCGATCGCCAGATTTAGTTGTGCGCGCTTGAGGACCTGGTGCAAATTCACAAAAGAATTTCAAAAATGTATCTACACCAAAGTTTTGCTTAGCCGAACCGAAAGTCACGGGGCTGATTTTGCCTGCCAAAAACTCATTCACATCAAAGGGTGGCAAGACGCCTTCAACAAGCTCTAACTCTTGCAAAGTTTGCTCAACCACTTCGGGGCGAACATGAGCTTTCCAGGCGTCGTCGGCAAAATCAAAATATTGAACTTCATCGCCTTCGCGGCGTTGATCATAGAGCATCACTTGCTTGGTCAGACGATTGTAAATTCCAGCAAATCGATTACCAATGCCGATGGGCCAAGTCAGAGGATAGCATTGCATCTGCAGTGTTTGTTCAATTTCGTCAATCAAGGTCAAAGGCTCTTTGCCCTCGCGATCGAGCTTGTTGACGTAAGTAAAAATTGGCACTTGCCGGTAACGACAAACATCGTACAATTTTTTGGTTCGTTCCTCGACACCTTTGGCCACGTCAATCAACATGCACGCTGAATCAACGGCCATCAAAACTCGGTAAGTATCTTCGGAGAAATCTTTATGTCCTGGAGTATCGAGCAAGTTGATACGCAATTTATCGTAATCAAAAGTCATCACGCTAGAGGTGATCGAGATCCCTTTTTGGCGCTCAAGCTCCATCCAATCCGAAGTCACAGCTTTGGTGCCCGACTTTCCTTTGACCTCGCCCGTTTCATGGATAGCTCCGCCATGATAAAGCAACTTTTCAGTGAGTGTGGTTTTACCTGCATCGGGATGAGAAATGATGGCAAAAGTTCGACGGCGATGAATTTCAGAGACGGATGGACCTGTTAACAACATAAGAGGCGCATTAAAGCCTTTGACAGAGGGAAAAGACAGGAGTTATACACCGCAATAGATTTTCAATAAAATTAGAAAATGAACACTTTCTGGCATTGGGTTTGGAGCCCAAAGGAGTCGGCGAATGAACACGAACACACAGGCCCAGCCTGAATCTAAAACTTATTACATCACCACCTTTTACAAGTTTTTCAAAATTGCTGACCCCGATGCAACCAAACTAGAGCTAGAGAGCACGGCAAGCCGACTCAATGTCAAAGGGCTTATTATCCTTGGATCTGAAGGCATCAACTCGACGGTGAGCTCATCAAGCCAAGAAGGACTTGAGTCATTCAAAACCTATATCAGAACACTCACATCTGACCCTAACCTCCACTTTAAAAATTCTGTCTCTGAAACCGCGCCCTTTCGTCGATTCAAGGTCAAAATCAGAGAAGAGATAGTGACACTTGGCACTCCAGAACTTCAGCCCACTGTCGGAAAAAATCATCATTTATCGCCTGCCGAATGGAACAAGGTGATGAAAGAAGAAGATGACTACGTCATTATTGACACGCGCAATTGGTACGAAACCAAAATCGGAACATTTAAGGGCGCTATCAACCCACGCACGGACAAGTTCACAGAGTTCCCAGAGTTCATGGAAAAAAATAACTTCTCGAAGGATAAAAAAACTTTGATTTTTTGCACAGGTGGAATCCGCTGCGAAAAAGGGATTCTCGAACTTCAGCGGCAGGGCTTTGACAATGTCTACCAACTCGATGGTGGAATTCTAAATTATATCGAGCAATTTCCGAACGATCAGTTTGAAGGTGAATGCTTTGTTTTCGACCACCGCGTGGCTGTGGATCAACAGCTCCAGCCGTCAAAACAGTATGATCTTTGCCCTCATTGTGGCCAACCCGCAAAGACTCAAATCGATTGCAAACGCTGCGACACTCACACATTGATTTGTGAAGACTGCGCGGAGAAGGTTTGGATCAAAGATACCTGTTCAAAAAACTGTGCTCACCACTATGAGCTGCACCCGGAGCGCAAAGGGCCACGCCAGGTTTTGCCTTTTGAGCTTGAGGAATAAAATAAAACTTTTATTTAAAACTTATGGTTCCAGCCAAAAGTGTCTGGTTGGTCGCCATATTGAATTCCAGTGATCGCATCATAAAGCCGTTGCGCCAAAGGACCGGTCTTGCCTTCATTGATGACCATCTTGTAATGCGGCGACGAAAGCTCGCCAACAGGTGAAATCACGGCTGCGGTTCCAGTTCCGAACACTTCTTTGAGCTTGCCCGTTTCGTAGGCACTGCACACTTCTTTCATTGAAAGCTTGCGCTCATTCACAGGGATATTGAACTTTTTAAGTAGTGTCAAAACCGAGTCACGCACTCCACCTGGCAGAATCGATCCATCAAGTTTTGGTGTGACCACTTCATTTTCAAAAACAAAAAACACATTCATTGTGCCGACTTCTTCAACATACTCGTGGCCCACGTCTTGCCAAAGCACTTGAGCATAACCTCTCTGCTTGGCTTGGTAAGCAGCCTTGAGGCTTGCCGCATAGTTCGCTCCGGCTTTTGTGGCACCGAGGCCTCCAGGCGCTGCGCGAATGTAGGTCTCTTCAACCCAAATCTTAATCGGCGCTGTGCCCTCTGCATAATATGAAGCGACAGGCGAACAGATCACAAAAAATAAGTATTCTTCGGCAGGACGCACTCCCAAAAAGGATTCTGTACCGATCAAGGTAGGACGCAAATAAAGCGAAGCCCCTCGTGAACTAGGAATCCAATCACGATCGATCTTTACAAGCTCACGAATACCTTCGAGCATCAGCTCCTGAGGCGGAGCAACCATACAAAGTCTTTCGGCTCCATCGGCCAATCTTCTACAATTGAACTCAGGCCTAAAAAGAACACAATCTCCGTTGGTTTGCCGGAAGGCTTTCATACCTTCAAATAGAGCCTGCCCGTAATGTAGAGCCGAAGCTCCGGGCTCGATCTGAAGCGCCTGATAAGGAGTGATTTTAGCCGAGTGCCAGCCCTCACCTAGAGTGAATGTCGCCTGAAACATGTGATCGGAAAAATACTTACCAAAACCAAGTTCTTTGACAGGAGGTTTGACTTTAGGCTGATTGTTTTTTTCGATTTTGAGCATGGCCGAGAATTAATCACAACTCACAGCGAAAGACGAGTTTTTTTAATGGCTAAACTTTAAGTTGGTTTGTTTTTTTGGATGCCAAGATACAAATCACATGAAAGACTTTGCTCATGCAGCTATCGCTTCATAATTTAAAGGCCACGGTTGACGGCAAAAACTTGCTTTTTGAGATTCCTCGCCTTGAATTGAGCGAAAACTCAAAGACTTTGATCTTTGGTCCTTCAGGCTCCGGAAAGTCCACATTTTTACACTTGATCTCAGGACTTTTGCAGCCCCAATCAGGCGAAGTCAAATGGGATGATCTTAGCCTACAAAAGATCTCTGAAAAGAATCTGACGCTTTTCCGCAGAGAAAATTTAGGCTTTGTATTTCAAAGACTGAACCTTATCAATCACCTGACATCGAGCGAGAATATCTGGCTTTTTGATCAGACGAAAACACAACAAGAGGCCGACAAAGCCTTAGCTCAACTGGGACTTGGCGAAAAAACCCAGCAACTCTCATCAACTCTGAGTCTTGGCGAACAACAAAGGGTTGCCGTTGCCAGAGCTCAGTTCAAAAAACCAAAAATTATCTTAGCTGACGAGCCCACTTCTAGCCTGGATGAAGAGAATGCCACACAATTAATCAAAACCCTGATCAACCCAGGACACAAACAAACACTCGTTGTCGTCAGTCATGATCTGAGGCTCAAGCCCCTGTTTGACAAAGTCATCGACTTTCGAGATTGGCAATCACAAGGCGCCAAAACATGAAAAAAAGTTTTTTGCTGGCTTGGTTGCACATTCGTCGCAAGTGGGGCTCAGCCCTTATCGCTGTCATCGCTATTGCGTTGTCTGCTTTTTGCGGCAACTTACTTTACAAACTGAATTTGATCTCACAATCAAGATTGCAAAAATTGGATCTAAGCTATGAAGCCGTCGTTGGCGCCAAAGCTGGTGGCATTGAAATTCTTATGAACAGTCTCGGCGGCGAAGGCCCCTTGCCTGATTATGTGCCTTGGAAGCTTTTTCAGTCATTAAAGGTTCGTCAGCCTGTGCACTTTGAAGACGGCGTCAATGCGGACCCCCAATTTATTGAGACTATCACGCCTATCGTTTTTTTCGCGCAAACTATTAGTGAGAAAAAGAATCGAATTCTCGCTACTGATTCCAGTTTTTGGAGCCACTCACCAAAGCCATGGCATTTTAAAGAGGGTCAAGCTCCGCAGCTTGAAGGTGAAATCGCAGTGGGATCACAATTTGCGATCGACCACAATCTCCGTTTGGGCGACACACTTAAATCTGAGTCGTGGCTTCCTGAAAATGTAAAAACCAAAATCGAAATAAACCTCAGGGTCTCCGGTATTTTGGCACCGACTGAACTCTTCTGGGACTCGATTGGCATTACTGATCTTTCGACAGCGCAAAAGATTTTTGCTCAGCAACCTCGGCTGGCTGAATCTTGGGGGCCTGATGTCCTCCATTATTTTCTGATCCAGTTAAAGCCCCATGGCTGGCAAAGCTTGCAAACTCTGATCAACCAACGCACTGTCACCCAAGCCATTCGCGTTGAAGATGAGACGCAAAAATTAAAATCATTATTGGGCACGAGTGAAGAGATTGGCTGGGGCTTTGAGTTTTTGATCCTTCTTCTTGCTGGCCTCAGCGTTGGCGTGACTTTAGCTTTTCGTTTTCGCAGCCTTGAGAGCCAGGTGGCCATCTTAAGAGCTTTAGGCACATCCCGTTTCGAAG
This sequence comes from Pseudobdellovibrionaceae bacterium, assembly GCA_947374445.1. Classification (GTDB taxonomy): domain Bacteria; phylum Bdellovibrionota; class Bdellovibrionia; order Bdellovibrionales; family Bdellovibrionaceae; genus CANCBY01. Next base: position 42,782 of record CANCBY010000001.1, on the reverse strand, counting down.
TTCGCGCTTGGCTGCTATTTGAAGGTCTTTTGATAGGCGGATTTTCAATTTTACTCAGCGCTCTTTTTGAAGCTCTATTATTCCCAATTCTATGGAGCCACCTCCATGAAAGCCTTCCGGCCTTTGGCCTGCAGCAATTCGTCCTTTCTGAAAGCGCTTTGGTCTGGCTTATGACCGCATTTATGACACTTGGCATGAGCGGAATTGCCATTATTTGGCTTGAGCGCAAGCCAATTCTAAATTCACTCCGCGAAATTTAATTTAAATCTAGCCCCATCCGCATACTTCATTCAGCGGAAATAATTTGCTAGCCGACATAGACTCACTCGGCTACAAATACTCTCGAACGTTTTACAAATTCTATTTTAGCGACAGGGCAAATAAATGAATCAAAAATTGGCTTCTGCAAAAGTCATTATTTTATTTTTACTTTTATTGATCCTACCATTTTTGGCTCTGAGTCTTTTCAATTTTCCTGTTGCCGACGACTACTCCTATGCCGAAGCCAAAATGTCTATGGGCTTTTGGACCTCACAATTGCAAATGTACTTTGGCTGGTCGGGCCGCTATGTTTCAACCGCTTTACTTTCATTGAGCCCGTTGGCCTTTGGGACAATGGATGGATATATTTTTTTAGGCGCGTTTAATGTCTTACTTCTAGGCTTTAGTTTTTTTGTTTTTTCAAAGGTGATTGTCGGAAAACTATTATCAAAATCAGAACTCGCTCTTTTTTTTATTGGATTTTATGCCGTCTATATGTCTGAAATGCCCAGTCCAGTAGAGGGATTTTACTGGCTGTCAGGGTTTGTGACATACACTTGGGCTTTTTCGATTTTTCTAATGATACTCAGTCTTTTTTGCTGGTACCAGGGTTGGGGTTTCGAGCAAAAGCCTAACAAAATTTCAAAATTTCAAAAAGCTAGTTTTCTTGTTCTCATGTGTTTTTGCTCAATTCTCATAGGTGGCCTTAACGAGACGCTCAATGTTACTTGGATCTACATTTTGATCGTTGGCCTTATTTACGAGTACAAAACAAAAAAAGAGATCTCCAGACTCCTCTCTTACACACTTCTATTTGCCATCATTGCGCTAGCGATAAGTGTGTTGGCCCCAGGGAACAAAGTCCGCGAAGCTCAACTCGCAACGGAACACAATATTTTAAAAACCATCTTCAAATCTCTCGGACTGAGCGTTGAAATATTCTTTCGCTATCTAAAAGTTCCTTATCTCTTAGCGCTGCTCATCTCAATCCCAAAAATTTTGTCTTTAAAGCCAAAAATAGAGCCTTGGTTTTACCAGAAACAAACTCGGTGGATGACATTTTTTCTTTACGCTGCACTCTCCTTTCTTTTTCTAGGACCAGCTGAGTGGGCCATGAGTCACAGTCCTCCACGCCGCACCCTTAATATGCTTTGTGCGATGCATTTGTTTTCTTTCGGTATTATGTATTGCCAGTACCTTTGGTCACATCCTAATCGGAACAGTGGCTTCTTGAGGTTCTGTGACACCCTCCAAACAAAATATTTGCGCGGCTTTGGTAGCATCGTATTTTTGCTATCGTTATTGATTATCGGAAATATAGGAGTCGCCTGGTACGACTTGCTGTTTAAGGCACGAACCTTCGATCGAGAAAACAAAGAACGCATCGCTATTTTTCAGCAAAATCAAATGAAAGATGTTGTCCTTAAGCCCTACTCCGACCCACCTATCACTCTGTTTTTTGACGATATCATTGAGGACAGAGCGGACTGGAGAAACGCTTCTTTAGCCTATTATTTTGGTGCCAAATCCGTGCGACTTGAGTCATCATCTCAAGGCTCTTACCATCGAGCGGAAATACATTAATCATCCATAGACTCACGTCTTAAAAATATTTGAGGTTGAAATTGATCGTTTTGATAGTTCCTTGCTTTAATGAAACCAACCGCTTAGATCTTCACAGCTTTATCAAAACGTCATCCGCAAATCTGAAATTTCTCTTTGTCGACGATGGCTCCAGCGATGATACTTTTTCATTTCTTAATAAGCACATCCCTCATTCAGAGCATTGCCGGGCTATCCGTTTAGAAAAGAATGCTGGCAAAGGTGAAGCTATTCGGTTTGCAGCACTTGAATTAAAAAAAATGGATTGGTTTCGGGATGCAAACTGGTTTGGTTTTTGGGATGCGGACTTGGCCACACCTCTCTCTGAAATTCCGCATTTTATAAAGTTTGCAGAAATGTACGATCACGTGGACTCAGTTTGGGGAAGCCGGGTCTATCGCCTTGGCAGTGATATCAAGCGTTCGGCCTTGCGACATTACCTTGGTCGCGGCTTTGCTACTCTGGTGCATCAAGCTTTAGATGTTCAGGCCTACGACACTCAATGTGGAGCTAAAATATTTAAAAAAGAAATTTTACTGCAGGCCTTCGCTGAGAGCTTTTTGAGTCGATGGATTTTTGACATCGAAATTCTTCTTCGTCTTAAAGATAAAGCTATTGTCGAATACCCTCTGATGCAGTGGCATGATATCCCTGGTTCCAAACTAAAGGTCTCCAAAGAAATCATTCGTGTCTTTCGAGATATCTTAAGAATTCGCAAAAAATACTTTTCACGTATTCAAGGAAGTTAAAAATCTATGTCGCTTTATTCCAGTGTTGATATTTGGGTCGAGTATTTGATTCGCTTCTCTCACTTAGTGGCTGGGATCGCGTGGATTGGTAGTTCTTTTTATTTTATGTGGCTCGACAGCGCCTTTGTTCCACCAGAAACACCCAGAAGAAACGTCGATGGGGAACTCTTCATGGTACATGGAGGCTTTTACTACCAAGTCGAAAAGAAAAAAATCTATCCTGGAGAACTGCCGAAGGTTTTGCACTGGTTTAAGTGGGAGGCCACGCTCACAGTCATGACGGGCTATTTACTTTTAATTTATTTGTATTATCTGAAGGGCGCAAGTCTTCTCATTAATTCCTCTAATCCAACGACCTCACTCACCCAACTAGAAGCCATTGCAACAAGCCTAGGCCTGATTATATCTGGATGGCTGATTTACGACAGTATCTGGAAGTACATTCAGTCAAAGTTTATCAATATTCTTTTATCTGCTGGTCTGCTCTTTGGTTTTATCATGATTAATCTTCATTTTTTTAGCTCTCGCGGAGCTTTTATTCAAACAGGAGCTATGCTCGGAACAATGATGCTTTTGAATGTTTGGGTTCGCATATTACCTGGACAAAAAAAGATGGTCTTTGATGCCAGCGAAGGACGAGTCCCTGATTACTCATTCAGCGTCAAGGCGAAGACCCGCTCTGTTCATAATACCTATTTTACATTTCCTGTTCTTTTCATAATGCTCAGCAACCATTATCCGGCACTCTACAACCACGTTTATAATTGGCAGATTCTCATTGTTCTTTTGATTTCTGGAGCGATGGTTCGCCACGCTATGGTCACTAAAAATAGCAAAGAGAGATGGACTCTTCTGCCTGCTTCCTTAGGACTTTTGGCACTCATTTATATCACTGCCAATCAGCCCATTGCTGACCGCGGGAGCAGCTCGTCGGATTTAGTAACTTATTCGCAAATACATCCCATCGTTCAAGCGCGATGCCTGGCCTGCCATGGAGTCCATCCAACTGACGACATTTTTACCGAGCCTCCAAAGGGACTCATTCTTGAAACAGAAGAGCAGATGCTAAAAGTGATTCCTCAGCTTTACCAGCAGGTCGTTGTCGCAAAAACAATGCCGCTGATAAATAAAACTAAAATCACCGATGAAGAGCGAGCCATACTCGCAAGTTGGATCAGCCAACACCAAGTTGGCCAATAAACCTTCTGGGGCTTACCATTTCTTATTGGATGGCGGAGCCTTTTTATCTGACGGCATCGGTCCACGATTTTTGATGATCAAGCCATTTAAAAAGTTGCGAAGCAATTGATCGCCGCACTCTTGATAGTTCGGATGGTCTTCAGCCCGAAAAATGGCCGAGAGCTCGCTCTTTGAAATATTATAATCAACCAAAGCCAAGCACTCGATGATATCCGTGTCTTTGAATGAGAGCGCGACCCGGAGTTTTTTAAATATGTCGTTATTCGTCATCTTTTTTAAGCCCTTCTATTATCTTAACAATCTATCGACTCAAAGGTCTTTTGTCTCTTCATTCATAAACAAAGAGTCTGTTGATTCCGCCGTCAGGCAATGTCTTTAATCTAATTTGGGTGAATTGATCGTTGTTGCTAACAAAAAACGATTTTTGATTTCCTGCAAATGCTTTCACTTGAGTTTTTTTAACCAAAGACACCCAGCCACTTGTTACTGAGAGCGCTTCGATTTCTACAAAAAGAGGGTTGTTATTCACAAAATATTTAAAATCCAAAACAACTTCACTCACGGTGCTTATTTCGCTGAGAGCGACGATAACCTCTTCAAAGTGCCCTGGCTTGCGACTGCGAGCGGACTCAATTCCGTCAAACATATTGAGCGGCGCAAACGGCGAAAGCAACTGAATCGCAGGACCATAATGCTCGTTCGTTGCCGAGAGCATCTTTGCGCCTTCAGCAAGACTTGCAAGATTTTTTCGCGAAGTTTTATTTTTATCAATAGCCGCGGGCACATAAGAAAGACTCAAGGGTTTTTGTGCTTTAGGAATAGCCTCAGCAAATCGGACGCATTTGCTTTTTTCAAGGGCTTCAAATCCTTCACGATCTAAAATCGAAAACTCTCGATAGAGACCCACTCGTGTAAGCCCCCCATCGGGTTGCATTTGAATCTTAATGCGAGAGAAAATAGATGTAGGTGATGCAAGTCTTATTTTTCGAAATGAATGTCCTAACATTTGTACTTTTGGCAGAATCTCGATCCACTTTTCAGAACCAGCGGCATCAATCTCAACCTTAGCTTCAATTAGACCCAAAATCCTCACAAATTCAGCCTGATTGCCGTCGTGAAATTTTGTAGAAATAAAAATGTAATTCACCGATGAAGGCTTTTGCAGCTCAAATACAACCTCGTCGCACTCCAATGTGTTGTGACGAACTGACTCCCAACTGTCCATCACTTTGCCTTGCTGGCCAAAAAGCTCTGGGTCAAAGGTGGGCTCAAAGGGGCTGATAAGATTTTCAGCCCTTGCAAATTTTTGATTGGTCACAGAAATGACTTTAGCCTCGGACAAGATATCAAAACGCGACATCGAATTCACCGGACCATGAACTAAAATTTTTTCAGGCAAAGTGGGCTCAAACGCTGAAAAAATTAACTGCTTGTAACCCATATTTACGATCTGTTCTTGAGAAAAAAGGCTGGCATCGAAATGATGCCTAAAGAGATCAAAATTGATTCCTTGAAATTCGAAAGCTTTCAACAGTTCTTGCGCCGTCTCGGCAATAAATCTCAAACCTTGGTTGTCAGCATTGCACAAAAGAACCATGCCTTTGCCTGCATCTGGACCCGCATAACAATGCAAAAATAAGGCTCGAAAGCCCTCGTTAGACCCTTGATGCAACATCATTTTATTGGGGCCCGCTTCAGCAACAAAAATCCCCAGCCCCATCAAGCAACCCATAAATTTTTGGCAGCCGCGATCGGTTCCGTGAAGCATCTCTACAGCCGAATCATGTGATATTCCTGCAGAGCCTTGAAGATTTTTATAGGCTAATTCAAGCCCCCGCAGAAATTGCGCTACTGTTTTAGCATCAGACGTCATCCCCGCTGCAAACAATGGAAACTGGAATCCCCCACCCGAAACCATTTTGCCGTCATCAAAATAGCCTTTGGCTGTTTCAAAAACAGATTGACCACAACCCAAATTTTTAAGCCCCATCGCCGCGAGATACGGAGAAATAATCTCTTGAATCGGCTTTGACTCCAAGGACTCTAACAGATGCTCAAGAACTAAAAATCCCCCACCCGAATACTGAAATTTTTGCCCAGGAGGATTGATCGCCATCACTCGCTGGTAAGAGTATTTTTCACTTCCACCGACGAGAGCTGCAACTGAAGGCTTTGGCTCACCCGACTTAATGCCATTGACATAATGCATGTTGAGCGCCGCATGGCTGATAAGATGAGCAAGCTTGACTTCACTGGCATCGACTCCTGCAACAGCCTCGATACGATAAGCAGATCCACTTTGAGTAAGAAGCTGATTCACCGATGTGGAGAGTGAAATCCCCTTACTTTCAAAGTATTGCAAAGCAACGGCTGAAGCTATGGACTTACTCAATGAAGCTATTTGAAAATGGGTGTGAACCCGAGCATCGCCAAGGGCTAATTCTTGAGTCAGTCCCTGATTCAAAATGCAAAGACCTGCCGCTTTAACAGAGTACCTTTGTCTTAGGCTTTCAATTTTCTGAAAGAGATCGACATTATTTCGACTGGTGATTCTTTTTTTTGCAATCAACCAAAGTGCTTCTCGAGCTAACTCTAACTCTCTCTCTAGCGAGTTTAAGCTTCGCGTTTTAAGAAGACTGAGCAAAGCTCCCCCAGATAAGCCTTGGGCAGAAACCAAAAACTTTATCCCAAATCTATTTAAATACTCTGAACCCAGATCCTGAAGTTCTTTGCGAAGACTCTCGGCTTCAGAAAAAACGAGGGCCTGCTCTTTTGAAGCATGAGCGTCCAGAGTCGCTTTTTTCTCGCCGATATCTCCGTGAAATCGAGCGGCTTCTTTTACCTCTTCAAAACTAAATGATTTAATCAAGGCTTCGGCTTTTGAATTATCAAATATGAGATCCTGAGACAGAGCGCTGGCCCAACGCTTAGACCCGCAAGCTTCAAAACCTTGCAAAAATCTTTCTACGTTTGGCAAAAGACGAATTTTTTCTGGGTCAATTTTTTGTAAGGCCACCAAAGGCTCATCGGTATTTCTGATGTGATCGACTGTAAACGGCAACAAAAGCTCCGTGGCAAACTCGGCAGGATTTTTATCCGTCATCAGCTTGATCATTAAATGATAGGCCACCGGATACCACTTGGCCGTTCGTTCATTCCACTGAACCTGAACTGACTTGTGACCTTGAGTTAAATTCTTGCGAATAAAATGCAGTTCTTCGGCCGCGATCACTAAAAAATCTTCTAGCAAAAAACGGCCGTGATAAAGCTCGTGCCAAACCTCCCAGCGTGATCGCTCGGCCGTGGCCAAATCATCCATCACTCGCACAGCCACGCCATCAATACTTGTTGGAAGCGCCACACAACCACGCCCGCTCAGCCAATCAGTCAGATACTGCAAGGTCTGAAATACGTTGTAGCGAATTTCATCTGGATGATTGTTTGCTATAAATTCAGATTTTTTAATATTTGCCACAAGCAATGAGCGTACAAACTGAGGATCTGATGAATCGAGTCCTTTTATGTCCTCTGCAAAAATAAACTTTTCGATCTCGTTCTGAAATTGACGTGGAAGCAAGCCCTCAACCAACTTTTTAATTGGCAAAGAGTCTCCCGCCACATGAAGATCCCAGGCTTTTACAAGCGCGAGCCCTAGGCGAACAAAATCAGGGTGAGCCACCCAAAATCCATTCAAGCCTCGCTTCAATTGCGTGATCACATCTTTAAAAAAACCCCGTAGCGTCACCTGAAACGACTGTTGAGACAAAGTCGGATCGAGCTCATCCAGCTGAGGAAGAATTCCGTACATGCCGCCGACTTTAATCCCACCGCGAGAACCCACAACATCGGCCAATAAATGATGAGAGGCCTTTATGTACTTGATCACAATCTCTGGATCTGCTTTGACCGGAATTCGATAGCGACCGTCATTTTTAAAAATTCGGGCCGTCGATGCCAAGTAATCATGCCAACCAAGCGACGCGCCTGCAAAATAAGGATAAAGACTATCCATAATTTCATGCAAACGCAAAATAGCTCTTGGGTTTTCAAGTACTACCATCACGCGAATTGTTCCAAGCACATACTGCGGATGGAGCTTTTTAAGAAGCACCTCTGTGACTTGAATCATGTGATGAATATACGCAGCCTCTTCTTCGTTTTCTAATTTAGGGACATAGAACGCCAAAGCTTGAGGATTGTCCCAATTATGAAAGACATGCAGAGCAAAATCATAAAGATGAAGCGGGAGAGGGTTTTTTTTATAGAAAGCAAAACTTGCAGGCAATGCCAAGCCCGCAAAACGCTTAAGTGGTTTTGCAAGATGATCTTTCGCAAGAGAATACCTCTTCGGACCCTCTTCAAGACAAAGTGTATTTTTAAAACAGGCCGTGAGGTTCTCACCTGCAGCAACCAAATCTACGTGAAGAGGAGTTTTTGAATCCTCGTCATCAGCCCCCCAGAAGGGCGAACAATTATTTTGCGCTAAAAGCTCTTCAACAATTGGCGGTTCTGATTTGAGTTTGCGATGGAAGCTATTCATGGCATTGATCGCCATTTTTGCGTTGTCCGGAGGCCCAAAGAGAGTCACATGAGGACCCTGCAGCCAATCTGGCAAAGGAGCTATTTTTGCTTTGCTTGAGTTTACTGTAAAGTAGTTAGTCTGCAACGGACCAAAAACAACACGTCCACTGCCATCCTCAAGACCAATCACTGAGCGCGCATGAGGATTTGTGATATCGTAGCTACGCTCTTTATTGAACTGATAACAAGCGGCCACTCGTTCATCTAAAAAATCTCTATCCTTTGCGCGCTGGCGAAGCACTGTTTTTAACTGCGATTTGGTTTGCAAATAGACGTCACAAAGAAATTGCAGAGATTCTGTTGTTTCAAGCCCTGAAGGCGGCTGAGTCAAACAAAGCCCATCCACGGCAGAAACCTGAATAGCGTCACTTAAAATTTTGCGAGCCAGCCGAGGAGCTAAAAACTGATGGAATGCTTCGATCTCAAAAAAAACTGAGTTCACTAGCTCCCCCGGTAGGTGCTGTACCCAAAAGGATTTAGAAGCAATGGGATATGATATTTTCTTTTAGTGTCCTCGATATTAAACTGAACAATAGCATCTGCAAAAAACGATGCAAAAGAAGTCCCGAGAGTCTTCTTAAAATAGGCCTCAGTTTGAAAATTCAGACGGTAGAATCCCGGGTGAAAGCCACAGTTAAACACAACTCGACCATCAATATTAGTTCGCTGCTGATCAACCAACTCCCACTGAGCACCTTGCTTTTTTTCTAACGAGACCTCTACGCCTGAAGCTGGCTGCCCTTTACTTGTGTCCAAAATATGTGTGCTAATCAAACTTCCTCCATGCCCAGTGCTCGATCTCAAATTACGCTTGTGACCCCGGCAAAATCTCTAGAAGTGCCAGCTGTTCAATTTGCAATCGACCATGATACAACTGCAAAAAAGCCTCAGAACTGATCCAGTTAGAAGCTATAGCTTCAGAACCTTCAGAAACTATAACTGCGCTGCTATTTTTTTCAGACATCAAAGTATCTGGAATAAAATCTTTAAGACTCAAGTATTTTTCCATCAAAGCGTCATCATCTAAAATAATTTTTTCAATCTCGCTCAGAATGCTTCGAGTAAAGGCTCGTGGAATTTTGTCTAAAATTTTTAACGCCCAACTTTTCTGTATCCACGGCAAAGACTCAAGTCCAACAAACAATGACCAACCACAAAAAAGCCTGTAGCCAACTTCTGATTTTGGAATAGATTTTAAATACTCAAAAGCACCTTCAAGATCTTTTTTTAAACTTGAGAGGACTTCGAGTCTTGACTGAATCAACAGCCGCCCCTCTTTTTCGTCGGTCATCTGATCTTTGAGAATATTTATTTTTTGCAGAAAAAGACCAAATTGAACAGCATATGAAAAAACTTTTGAATTAGATACGAAATCTTGACTCTGAACAATAAGCAACTCTGTCAATAGCTCGCCCACAACTCCGGCGACAAAAAAACAATAGCCATTGAGCTCAGCTAAAGAAGCGATTTGAATTCTGTTTTTATTTTTTATTTTGTCCCGGAACTGAGACTGAAAAAACATCATCCCTCGACTCATGTTCAATATCGAATCAATAATGGCCTTGCGAGCTCGAACTTCCGTATTTGCAAGGTCTTGAAAAAGAATCTGAGAATCTCGTAAAAGCGTTCCTTCGTGTTCGGCAATGTCGCTAGGAAAAGACTGAACCCACTGGAGCCATTGGTCTTGATCTATTTTTTTAGAAAGAGAATCCTGAGCTAAAGTTTCCAGAATAAAAGCATTGAATGTCTCAAAAGACACTTGCTGCAATTCAAAGCTCTTCCAAGGAGCATCTTCAATCGTATCTAAAACCCTCAAGATCAAATAGGAAAGCCCAACTTGATCTCTAAACCGTCCTTCAAGTCGAGCGATACAAAATGAAAAACTGCGACTGACCCTCTCTAGATGAGGGGCATAATACTCATACCTTTGCATGCCGACAGCCTAGCTGTTCAGCCCTTAAAGGGGTAATGATTATCGGCATTACCGCGAGCTCATCTGCAGAGAGTCATCGCTGGGTATTTCTGGTACATTCTCTAACACTCTCTAAACATTCGCGGCGTCAATTACGGTGCCAATTTGCGTCCCTGAGTTGCCCGCATGACAGGGCCCACAGTAAGCGAATGCACTTATATGCACAAAAACTCTGGCAGTTCCAATTTAGACTTGAACTGAGGCTCAAACCAACCCTAAGATTAGCCTCGTCTTAACAGGTACTTGGCAGGAACTTCGCATCGTCTTCTTAAAAACCCACGATGGGGTAAAAAGAACCCTCAAAGGACAGGAATTTTATGTTAGCGAAAATCTCTCCCCTGACCCTCTCAATCTTGCTTTCTTTTGTTATTAGCAGCAGTTTTTGTTTTGCACCAAGCTCTGCAAAAGCGGATGGCGACACCATAAAAATACAAGATGTTCCCTACGATTTTGGCAAAGACCTAGAAAAACTTAACGCGGCCAATGACTCTTTTCATTTTTTACGCAGCTATGTGGACTATTTTTACGCACTGACTATGGTCAATCAAAGATCTTTGCAAGTAATGCAAGCGGCGGGACTCGTTCCAGGCTGGTGCGTTGGCGATGCTCATCCTGAAAATTTTGGCGTTCTCATAATGGGTAATGGAGCCAACCTCTTCTCTGTCAATGACATGGATGACTCCGGCCCCTGCCCGATCGTTCTTGATATGTTCCGCTTGATGGTCAGCACCCGCCTTTACGAGACCGTGACAACTCCGGGCTCAAAACTTGGCGCCGACGAATCGACTGTAAAGCTTGAAAAAATGATTGAGTCTTACATATCAGGACTTCGTCGCAGCGTGATCGACATTCCAGATCCGATCAAAAAGATGACCGCTAAAAGCCGCGAGCGAGGAACTTTTCCAAATCCTTCCCGAATTTCTGGCACCCGCATCCTTCGCGATCCTTACATGCGCGAGGTCACGCCTGACCAAGTCCAGCAAATCAAGGCAGGCCTAGCAAGTCTTTCAGGTGTGCTTTCTCCCAACGTGAAAATCCTAGATATGGTTTCAACTCACAAAGTCGGCGGTGGTTCATCGGGCCTTTTGCGCTTTGAGATACTTGTTAATAACAACGGAGTCCCTCTCCATCTTGAGATGAAAAAACTGATCGCTCCTGCGGTCGCCGTGATGAGAACACAAGAGGTTCCAGCAGCTCTTGAGCGCATCAACAATACTCTCTGGGTGACACAGGGACTAAACCCTTCGCCCTGGTTCAAGGGAGTAACGATTCGTGATCAAGAGTTTATTCTACGTCCAAAGTTTTGGGGCAATATTGGATTTGATCTTCAGCTAGATCCAGATAAAGCCTTAGATGACAAGACCTTGAAGGAAAATCGTGATGTAATTTATTATGAAGCCTACGCGCTTGGATTTATCCACTCAAGAGCCGTGCAACAACCTGAGGCCTGGACCAATCTTGTGTCTAGAATTCCACTTAAAACTTGGAAGCAAGATGTCGAAGCTATGACCCAACACTTCATCGATAAATTCGCCAAAGTAAAACCAAAAGACAGCCAGAGCTACAACCAGAATTACAATCAGAAAGACAAGTAACCTGAGAGGCAAAACTCGAAGTCGAACTTGAAGTTGCCGACTCTGCAGATTAGACTTTAAGTCCGATGAAATGTCCTCGCTGTCATTCTGAAACCGAAACATGTGCACTCGTACCCCCTGAGGTGCGAGATGGCCTGCTGACTCAACAGTCGGCCGACGCCGTTTTTTCGAGAGCCTGCGAGTCCTGTCGAAATATTTTCAGTCAGCTCTTGGCAACACCAAGCTTAATTGAAAACAAGGTCGACCCCAAAGAGCTCAAAAAAATGATTCTCTGGCGCTCAAGAGGCGATTACGTCAAAGCCGGAATAATGGCTTTTAAAGACTACAACTATGACGAGTCCCTACTTCATTATTTGAATTACATTAAAGTTCTCGAAGAGACTTTTGGTAAACCCCGAAGCGAACTAAATCAAAAAATATTTGACGAAATGGGCAAGTCAGATGAGTTCACCACGTACCTCTTTGTGCTGTGGGATTTAATTGCCATCTATGATCGTGGCCAACCAGAACAGCAGGCACAGATTTGTTCTGAATTTTCAGCTTTGATTAAAGACACAAGCTTCGTTCCAACTATGGCACGAAAGGCACGAATTGCAGCGCGCACTTCAAAAAATCCAGCTCTCTACAAGCAGCTAAATAAAGAACTCGGAGGCGGCAAAAGTTGCTTTGTCGCCACAGCAGTTTTTGGTAATACTTTTGCGCCCGAAGTTCTTGCACTCAGAGAGTTTCGAGATGACGTTCTTGAAAAGCATTTTGCTGGACGATTTTTAACATCGTTCTACTACGTGGTAGCTCCATTTTTTGGATCGGTGATTTCTGAAAATTCATGGCTGGCTAAGGCTCTCAAATTTCCACTGACACTTTTGTCGACCCGCCTAGCGCAAGCATCGTCCATTCAAATCTACACCGATGGCAGCCTTAAGAATAATGTTGGCAGCTGGGCCTACCTGGTCTTAGTTAACAATCAAGTTGTACATGAGTCCTCAGATCGCGTCATTGCACCAACAACTTCGCTAAGAATGGAAATTCAGGCTGCTATTGAAGCGCTCACCTATCTTGAAACATGCGCTCATTTTCAACAAAAAAACTTGCGCAAAAAAAACGTTCGCCTCTACACCGATTCAAGAGTCCTAACAGAGATTGCAATCCAAAAAGCGCCGGCCTGGAAAAACAACGGCTGGGTAAAAAAAAATGGAAAACCTATCCCTGATATCGATTTTATCCTGAAATTAAATGCAGCGACCGAAAAAATAAAAATCGAGTGGACTTGGATACCAGCTCACAGAGGTCATTTCTACAATGACAGATGTGATCAACTTTGCACTTTGGCCCGAAGTTCTTAAACTAACTATTCGAGCAAACTCTTGTCTCTCTCCTGAATCAACTGCGCTAAAATACTCACGGCTATTTCATAAGGAGCATTGGTCCCTAGTTTTAACCCCAAAGGGCATACCATTCTTGAAACGCTTTGCTCGGCGTGGCCTAAAGACAAAAGCTCTTGAGCTAGCTTTTTTGCTTTAAGCTCACTTCCGATCACTCCAATAAAAGGAAACTTTCTTTGAAGAGCCTTATCTAAAATTGGCAAATCTGAACTGTGCCCCATCGTGATTGAGACTAGAAATGTCTTCTCAGAAAGAGCTGCAACTTGCCCAGCCATATCTTCGACCAGGGACTTCGATAAATGAGCCGCTGTTGGCAGCCTATCAATCCACTCTTTTCGAGTGTCAAAGCATTGAATACGAGCCTCAAGCGGCAACAAAAGTGGAATCAGCTCTTGCGCAACGTGCCCTGCCCCAAAAACTGCAATCGACCAGAGGCTGTCGGCCCGCTCGGCTTCGAGCAAAAAACCTACAGCGCCTCCGCAACTCATCCCGATATCATTTTGCAGATTAACTTCGAGCTCCTGCAAATAAAGACCGGGCTTGAATAACAGCTCCTGCGCTTTTTTAATCATGTGATTTTCAATTTTTCCGCCGCCGACTGTGCCCCAGAAAAGACCCTCGTGAGACACAATCATCCGAGCACCGAGATCTTGCGGAGCACTTCCGAGAATCTTCACCAATGTGACCGTGACAAAATCCAAACGCAAAGCTTTGAGCTCTTGATATTTTTCTATATAGGCTTCAAAGCGAAGACTCACTTTTAAGCCTTTCTATTTCAAACAGAATTACTTCCCCGGTTGCCGGACTTGAAAAGTCAGGACGCCGCGACGACTCCAACCCCGCCAAGGCATTTTTTACTGCTGTCCAGCAACTAATACCCAACAAAAAAGGTGGCTCCCCAACAGCCTTAGCGCCGATACCTACGCCCTCAGCTTTATAGGCTTCAATAAAGTCCACGTTAAATATTCGAGGTGTATCTTGAACATTCGGAATTTTGTAGGTTGTTGGCGAATGCGAAAGCAACTCACCTGAAGTATTATGATACAGCTTCTCGAGAAGCACCCAACCCAAACCTTGTACAAACGCACCCGTGGTCTGTCCTCGATCAATGGCAGGATTAAGACTCCGCCCCAGATCCATCAAAATGTCTGTTCGAAGCACTTTGCTTTCGCCAGTGAAGCGATCAATCTCAACTTCTGTGACAGCCGCTCCAAAAGTAAAATACTTAAATGGCGTTCCTGTTATCGTTTTTTTATCGAAACCAAGCCCTTCGGTCTTAAAATGAGCGTACTCGGAAAGGGAAATTCGATTCAAATGGGCTTTCTTTAACAAATCAGAAAAAATAATTTTCTGATTTGTTCGCGTGCAATGCACTTGACCCTCTTTGAAAATAAAATGCGATAAATTTTCAGCACTCTGCGAAAGCTGATACTCATTCAAAGCATCAAAAGTTTGTCCCGCAAAATACATTTCGGCCAATCGAGCTAAACGCTGGCGGATCGCCTGCGCCGCCTTGACCGCTGCAGCTCCATTAATATCAGCACCGCTCGATGCGGCCGTGGGAGAAGTGTTGGCATTTTTTTCCGTCGACGTGGTCATCACGGAAATCTTTTTTGAATCAATACCAAAAACCTCAGCGACCAACTGGCAGATCTTAGTATTTACTCCCTGCCCCATTTCGACAGCACCGGTTGAAACCTGCGCCGTTCCGTCTACATGCAAATTCACTAAGGCATTGCCCTGATTTAAAAATCTCGCGGTAAATGCAATGCCAAACTTTGTCGCTGTCATCGACAAACCCCGAAGCTTAAATTTATCTTTGGAGTTAAACTTTAAAATCTCTTGGCGTCGAGAATCATAATCTGAAGACTTTCGCAGCTTTGAAAAAATCTCAGGCAAGGGATTTTGCTCAATCTTTTGCCCGTAAGGAGTCAAATTACGATCACCTTGATATGAGTTCAAAGTGCGAATATCGAAAGAGTCTTTTTTTAAAAAAACAGCAATGTCCTCTAGCAAGCTCTCAATTAAAAAAGTTCCTTGAGGGCCGCCAAAACCACGAAAAGCAGTGTTTGAATAAGTGTTGGTTTTACAGCAGGCCGCATAAATTTCTACATTCGGTAGATAATAAGCTCCATCTACATGAAACATTGCTCGCTCTAAAATCGAAGGCGAAAGATCGGTGTAAGCGCCCCCGTCAGCATACAATTCAAAGCGGGCGGCTTGAATTTTTCCATTTTCGTCAAAACCGATTTCGTAGCGATGCCAAAATGGATGACGTTTACCGGTGATCTTCATGTCTTCATCTTTGGTGAGAACCATACGCGCAGCCCGACCTGTCTTTTGCGCGACCAGTGCAGCCATGGCTGCCATCGGAGCTGCCTGAGACTCTTTACCACCGAAGCCACCGCCCAAGCGTTTTACGATGCAAGTCACTTTATGGAATTCAATACCTAAGGCTTTAGCTACAACATGCTGAGTTTCGGTTGGATGTTGAGTCGAAGAATGAACTTCAAAATGTCCGTTCTCTGAGGAGTAAACAACTGCAGCTTGATTCTCCATGTAAAAATGCTCTTGACCGCCAAGAGAGAGCTCTCCCTTAAGTTTGTGTGGAGCCACAGCCATAGCCTGATTGAAATCACCTTTGATAAAGGGCTCGGCCACCGAAAGAAACATCTTTTTGTTCACAGCTTCTTGAATCGTCAAAACTGCAGGCAGAGCTTGAATCTCAACCAAAATCATTTTTTTAGCCAAAGACAATGCCTGCTCACTCTCTGCCGCAACAATCGCGACAGGCTCATCAAAATATTCCACCTGGCTTTGAGCTAAAAGCGGTTGGTCCTGAACAATGGTACCCCAATTATTGTGAGCCAGATCACTCGCGGTTAAAACACAAACAACGCCAGGAACTTTCAACGCCTTCGAAAAGTCAATATTCTGGATTTTGCCACAAGCCACTTTGGCTGTGACATAGCCAACTAAAAGCTCATTTTTCAACATTTGCCTGTCGTCGACATACTGGCTCTGACCCGTCACATGCGAAACAGCGGAGTCATGAGCTGAAGAATGCCCGTGCTTCATACATTCGCCTCATTCACATTTTGCTGAGATTCTAAATCAATTTCTACAACCCATTTTTGGATGAGGTTCTTTGCTAATAGCATGCGGTATTTAGACGAGCCTCTGACATCACTCAAAGGCCTGAGTGCAAGATCAATGGCCTTGGCACAATCAGCGACAAACAATGCATCAGGTTTGCGGCCAAGGGCAAGACTCTCAATAGATGTCATTCGCAGTGAAGTCTCTGCAACACCGCCAAAGGCCAGTTTCAAATGAGAAAAAACTCCTTCTTTAAGTTCATATGCAATCGCCAAATTGATCGTCGCGATATCTAAATCTTTGCGTTGAGAAACTTTATACACTCTTTGTTTTAATTTATTTTTTGGCAAGAGAACAGCCCACAAAATCTCATCAGAAGCCATCCCTATCTTTTTATAACCCTGGTAAAAATCAGAAATCGGCACTCGCCTTTCTTTGCCACCAGACCCGAGCAACAAAAGCTCCGCTTCATTCACCAGCAAAAAAGGCACCCCGTCGGCAATGGGTGAGGCATTGATAATATTTCCGGCCAAGGTTCCAATATGCTTAATCTGCGGCGAAGCAAATAAATTTATAGAATCTGCAAAGTCAGAAAAATCATCCTGCAAAAAATCTTGCACCTGATCCCAAGTCAGACCTGCTCCAATTCGTAATAAACCATTTGTTACTACGGCCTGCTTTAGCTCCGCTATTTTTTGCAAAGAGATAAATCGTGATTCACCGAGACGCCCTTTGTTGCGCTGGACTCCCAAGTCCGTTGCACCCGAAATCAATCGCCCCTTGCCAAGCATGCCAAACAAAGACTCTTTGCTTGATGGTATCCAAACCTCGATGGGCTCAAGGCCTGGTCTATTAAACCCAAAATAGACATCAGTTTGTGTTGCACCTTTTAGCGTCGATACTTGAGAAGCCGTTAGAAACCTTTTACTCAGTGAACTCTCTTTTACGTCGACCAATCCGCAAGCCGCTTTAATGATCGGCTCGTAACCCGTGCATCGGCAGAGATTTCCGGTCAAAAAATTTTTCGCTTTGGATGGTATAATCTCTTCCGCAGTTCCGCCAGTCTGTTCCTTTAGGTAACTAAGCGAAATGCAAATCCCGGGAGTGCAATATCCGCATTGAGCCCCTTGCTGATCGACCATCGACTGTTGAACAGCGCTCAACTCTTTGGCTGATGCCAACGCCTCAACCGTGACAACTATGCAACCATCCAAATTAAAAACAGGCTGAATACAAGAGTTGATACTCTTGAACTTTACAGGCTGATCACGTATTGGATCACTAGTCTTCGCCACCAAGACCGAACAAGCTCCACAATCACCCTCAGCACAGACAATTTTTGTTCCTGCAAGCCCTGCTTGGTAACGCAAGTATTCCGACAGATTCATAAATGCATGCTCACCACGAATCTCATGCTGACGGCCATTGATACTGAGTATTATGTGATCTCGAGACATTTTCATAGACGTATGAGCGTATCGATATGACCAAAGCTTGACATTTGTTTTTCTCGGTCAACGCTATGCATGCTAATTCTAAAACTAAAAGGATTCCAATAAGGGGCTTGAACGCCTAGTCTCAACATATGACCACTTCAAACGAGAATTCCAAAGAGCAAAACTCAGGACAGCCACCTTTGCGCTACATTCACTCTTGGCACTACGACATGCTTATCAACCAGGAGCGAAGCCAATTTTACAGGGATATGATCAAAAATCATTGCCAAGATAAAGTCGTGCTCGAAATTGGCACTGGCAGCGGCTTGATGGCAGCTCTTGCAGTTAAACATGGAGCAAAAAAAATTATTTGCTGCGAAGAAAACCCACTCCTCGCCATGGCAGCCCAGCAGCTTTTTAAACGACTCGGTATCGAAGAAAAAGTTCAGCTCATCCCGAAAAACTCTAAAGCGATTCGAAGCGACGAAATACCTCAGGTCGATGTGATCCTGCATGAGCTTTTTGGCTCGGACCCATTTGGCGAAGAAGTTGTACCTACTTTGATCGATGCGAAACGCTTCTTGAAGCCTGGGGGTATATTTCTTCCTGAAAAAATTCAGCTTATCTATAAGCCTATTGAACAGCACACCCTGCCTGAAAAGATATTTTTTGAAGATATTCATTTGCTTGAGATGGAACTCTTACTGAGCCAAGTGCACCCAGGTCTTCGTGGCCGCGATCTTTCCGCTGAGGGGAACAAATACTTTAGTCTTCCTGAAGTGAGCATGCTGCAACTGACTGAAGCACCCTACACTTACACCGAGAACAACCCTGCTCTTGAAGGTGTTGATGCCGTCGAAGTTTCATATTTGATCATCCACCAAGACAAAAAGCTACAAGCAGCACGATTCAATGAAACTTCGGCCCGAGTCCATTGGTACCCACTCGTATTTTTTAAAATGGATGTTCCATCGGGGCAATTGCGTTTTTCAACCAAAGACAGTGTGAAACTAATGGTTCTTTAGCCGCAAAAAGAATCAATCTTTCTGCTTCCACCCCTCTGAATAGCCTTTTTTAAAAAAATAGGACTGAGCAGACTTCAGCACCCATTTTGAAATTTGAATCGAACCATTTTTTTGATTTTCAAAGGTTTTTTGAATGTACAATTTATTGCAGACTTCACGCCCCCATTTTTTTTCTCGGTAAGCCTTGCCACGACCTTGACGAAAGGCTTTACGGCAGTACTCCGCAAAGTTCATTTTGCAATCGTGAGAAAGATCCGCTTCGATTCGAAAGCTCATCAAACCAAGGCGCAAAGCCTGCACGAAAAACTCAGTTTCAGAGCCTCCGTAAACAATCTTTTCATCGAAAAATATATTATTTTTCGAGGCTACCTCTTTTTTTATTGAGAGATTTCCTCCCAATAAAAAACGAACCTCCTGTGATCCCGAGACCTGTCCTCGACACAGCCAAGCTCGTTGCGCTAGCACATACTCTCTTTCAATATAATTTGCATTGCTGCCAACCAAATATTGGCCGCCGGCGGCAAAAGCCAAAGAGTTGTTTTGATGAAAGTCGATATGCTTCTGAATAAACCCAGGACCTAAAAGCACGCAGTCGTCATCAATAAACAACACGATGTTTGCCTCTGCATTTTTGAGTCCTTTATTACGAGCAGCATTAACTCCGGTAGTAGTGCGGAAAACCTGCGCTGCACAAAAACTATGAATTAAATTCTGAATTTCAAGAGAATCATTGGGTGAGGTGGAGTTATCCACAATCAACAACTGCAAATTGATTTTTTCTGCCAACGCCTGTTTAGAAATGCTCATTAGGCAGAGTTCTAATTTCTGCGAGCGCCTATGTGTTGGAACGACCACTGTAATTTGAAAACTCATAGCTTACTCATAATCCCGCCGCAGTTTTAGCATGGAGCAACAATCCACTACCCAAAAAGGTAGTAAAATAACTTATAGCATTCAAAGAAAACTTTATCTCTTATTTGATTGCAATCAAGTTGTCGGTGGCTATCATTCGACCACCTTTGAGGGGAGGTCTTTATCAAACACTTTTACTTTTACACTATTTGTGCTTTTTTAGCTCTAGCATTCACGCCAAGAGCATTTGCCTTTTCGGCTCCAGATGAAAAGCTCACTCCTGGAATTCTTTGCACATCGTCGGATGCTGATTTTCAAGGATTTGACTATCCCGAAAAAATCGCTCGCTGCAACCGCAATATCGCAACGGCAGAAAAGCAAGTCGTCGCAAAAAATTATGGCGGAATCCTAGAAGGCGACTGGTCTAAATACGAATTTGATCATCTGATTCCTCTTTGCGCCGGTGGATCCAATAATCTGCAAAATCTTTGGCCGCAGCCTATTGCTGAAGCCCGACAAAAAGATATTTTAGAAAATGAAATTTGTATTGGCATGCGAGCTGGCACGATGTCGCAAGCTGTTGCAGTACAAAAAGTGCACGCATGGTTCACCAGTAAACTGTTGTCTTCAAATGATGGAAACACGAACCTAGTTACCGATTCGGTATTCGCAATGTCGGGCTCAAGCGAACAACACCTAGACTGCAAATCTGAAAAATCGACCGTCGTACATGTTGTGCGTTTATCCACCGGCATTATCTTAAAAGCCAGTGTTCATTTGCTTGAAACAGATGGTGAACATGAAGTTCTGACGACTCAGACGCCAATCCGTCCACAGACAATAATCACACACAGCCCAGAGCTCAGCGGATACGTGAAATACAGTCTCAACCCTAAAGAACACGATCGCTTTGAACTCTTTTTGCCCGAGAAAATTCAAATTGTAGCTGGAAAAGGAATTAGCTTTAAAAGCTTTTTGAAATACTCCTTTGATGACAACTATCCGACTCTTGAGCCAATGCAATGCCATTCAGACAACCAATTTTAGCCTGAACTTCAAACCCTAAAAAAAGGCCTCTATGAAATCTTTATTTTCTCTTATAGCGTTAATTCTAATATCTATTTCTAGCGTTCATGTCTTTGCCAACCCTGTGCAAGTGGACGAAACCTGCTTAGATCACGGCAAGGCTTTAGATATCATCAACACTCAAGTCCTAAGTTGGAAGACAAGCACTTCCAACGCCTATTTAGCAAGAGCTCGAATACAAGGCCAAGTAGATCAGCTTTTCCCGGATCATTCAGGGCACAGGCATTTCTCGCTTAAGATTGGGCCACAAGCCAATGATCACATCGAAGTCATTTATAATCTTTCTTTTGGAAAGCTACCAACCCCAAAAATTGGCGACACTGCAGAGGCCTGTGGAGACTATATCACGTCGATAGGACAAACAGGATCCTATCCACCTTCTCCGGATGGAGCGATCATACACTGGGTTCACAGAAGTCCGAGCGGCCATGAACCGGGATACGTTATTCTTAATGGAATTAAATACTAACCATACACTTTCTAGATTGTACTTATAAAAAAGGAACCTTATGAAAAAAACTAACTTGCTTGCACTTTTTGTGATCGCTGTATCCGCCTCCGTCAACGCTTGGGCCGCTCTATCAGGCGCAAAAAAAGAACTTCTGCTCGATATCAAAGAAGAAACCAAAAAGTGTGCAATTCAATCCATTGCAAGCCAAGGCAATGACAAAAAAGTCACCGGCTACAAATCTGTCTGTTCTAGCTTAAGAATCCTTGCTCAGGACAAGGCCCAGATATTCATCGATGGCGAATGGTTTTCAGTCACTATAAAGGAATCCAAAGAATCCGACGGCGGAGATCTAGACGATCTTTTTGTCTACAACGCAAAAGGCGCGATCGTTGCACAGCGAATAAATATAGCCGCTTATGATAACATCATCGTAGCAATGGCCGGAACAACCGATTTACATCATAACTAAGCATGTTCAATCTTGACCCTTCAACACATCATACTCGTCCTCTCGTCTTGCGCCTGCTGATCGGACGGCCAAGACTTTTTCTATCTATTTTTGTTGGGGTAGCGGTGAGCATTTTTTTACCAGAAGACTTCGCGAAGCATCAGGTCACCAGAGCGATCGTCGGCTGGAACATGGGAACCGCACTTTATCTTTTTTTATCATTGAAAATGATTTTTTCGTCTACAGCTGAAAAAATGTACATTCGAGCTCGGATACTTGATGAAGGAAAGTTTGTCGTTCTGATCTTAGTGGCGATTGCAGCAATCTCATCTTTAGGAGCTATTGTCCTTGAATTAGGGGTTGTTAAAAACAGCACCGGGTACTTGAAATTTTATCACATCGCATTGGCAGGCGCGACTATTGCCAACTCATGGTTTTTTATTCATCTGATGTTTGCTCTTCATTATGCCCATGACTATTACCGGGACCTTGCACACAAAAGACAAGGCGGATTGATTTTTCCTGGAAACGACGAGCTTGAGTACAGTGACTTTCTTTACTTGGCTTGCATTATTGGAACCTCAGGGCAAACAGCAGATGTGAGCTTTGCTTCAAAAGACATGCGCCGATTGGGACTAGCACACTGCTTATTAGCCTATTTTTTCAACACAACTATCTTGGCACTCACAATCAATATTGCCTCAGGCTTTATCTAAAACCCAACCTAGGTCTTGGTTTTAAGTTTACTTTAAATGAAATTTTTAAATTAAAAGCCAATATCTAACAAAGCAGATTCAGTTAATACAACCAGACCTCGCGAAACTTCATTAATCGTCCGAAAAAAGAATGATGAAAATTTTCACCTTAGGCGTTTTTAATAACAACGATATCTCTCCATTTCTGGCCGAAAAAATTGTTCTTACAAATACATTTACAGCTTATATTTTTGCCGCATTTACCTACTATTTTTTTACCTATTGGTTCTTAGAACAAAAAATATTAGCGCTCGGAATGTTTCTGGGAATGACTTCTCTTCTTGCTGTATTCTGGGCCAATTCAAAATTTAGATTTTTAGTCAGCCGTCACATTTTAATGATCACCTGCAACCTAGCCATTTCGCTTTCAGATATCTATTTTCATCAAAGAATAAATGCGGAGACCTATTTTTTACCCGCTTCACTGATAGGTTTTTTGGTTTATGATATCAGCGAACATAAGTTTATTGCCTTTGGTACATTTTGGCCTTTAGCTCTTTGGTTTATTCCACGAATGCTAGGCTTTGAATTTACATCTCACAGTCCGGAGCTCAATCCAACACAATTTGGCTTTCTGTATTATTCTAATTTTTTTGGCGCATATGCCATCACTGCAATTTTAGTTTACACATTCTTTTATTCTTTGGTTGATTTTCAAAAACGCCTGATCGTCTCGAATAAATTTGTCGCTCTTGGCGAAATGTCCGGTGGTATCGCGCACGAAATTAACAATCCACTGGCGGTCATTTTAGGAAAAGCTTCTGTCTTGCAAAGAAAATTAAGATCTGGAAATGTCTCTTCTGAAGATCTTATAAATGACTTGAAAAAAATTGAACACACTGCTGAGCGCATCTCGAAAATTGTAAGAGGCCTCAAGAACTTCTCCCGCAGCGGTGAAATGGATCCGATGGTACCGACGCCGATTGCAGAAATTTTAGAGGACGTTCTTAATCTCTGCCAAGATAAACTCAATCACCATGGCGTGCGCTTGATAGCACCTGATAAAATTGATTGTCATATCAACTGCCGGCAACACGAAATTGCACAAGTTGTTCTCAATCTCCTTAACAACTCCGCTGACGCACTTGATTCCTTAGCCAAAAGTTCGATTGAAACAATGGATCTTTGGATCAAGCTCGACATCCATCAAACTCACGACAGAGTTCACATTTCAATCACCGATTGCGGCCCCGGCATTCCACCTGCCATTGCAAAAAAAATAATGGAGCCATTTTTTACAACTAAAGCTGTCGGCAAAGGAACTGGATTAGGACTCAGCATTTCAAAAGGAATTATCGAAGCCCACCAGGGCCACTTCATGTACGACAGTGAGAGCAAAAACACTCGTTTTGTCGTAGATCTACCAAAGTATTCCGGAACAGCGTAATCGACCGAAACCCTGAGTCTGACCTTTAAGCACGCTCAAAAATTGCTCTCGCGATGGGTTGCCGACAATTTCGTTGGACCGAAGCAACGTAACGCCGGAGTAATGGTGCTGCGAAATCGCGTCAAACATATTGCTCCAAGCTCCCTGATTTGAAAGTTCGCCGGCTAAAGCATTCTCGCCTTTAAGCTCAATTCCAAGCCTGTAAGCGGAATCACCTATCCACCCCACCAAACTTTTTGCTAAAGAAGCGGCCATCGGGCCATCGCGATTATCATCCATTTCAATAGCGGTGAAATGCATAACTAGCTTCATATTTAAATTTTTAGAAGGTATTTTAGAGAAGACCTTCATGGTGTCCAGATAGCCATAACTTGCTTGAGGCGAAAACCAATCGGCATAAGATGTTCGAATCAGCCCAGCCGTTAGTTCTGCCAAACGATCAGACGACATGCGCCAATGCACTCCTGGCACCTTGCCACCCAAAGCCGTTTTGGCAAAACTAGAGCCATTTGCAGAAAAAACCGAGTCCGCCCATCTTAAAACTTTTTGCCCGTGATCTACTAAGGACTGATTGTACCAGTCAAAAAAATCTTTTCCGTAGCTAGAAAACTGTTCTTTGTTTTGCCAAAAAGGACCTTGCAAAAGCTCTGGCTTTGGCGGGAATACATCCGCAAAACTAGTCAGCCCAAATCCCCAAGCCTTGTCTAAGGATTCAACATTCTTGTATTTTGCGATCATTGCATTTCGAAAAGAATTGATCGCAGGATCCGAATACGACTGCAATGCTCCCCTCGATGGATAATTCACATTCTGATCGTGAGCATTGTAAGAAGGATAACGAAGCTCGCCCGAAGGCCCTAACGAGATATTAATCTCATCGACAATATCGGCATCACCAGCAAACTGATCTCGAAACGAAGTCATCACTCTTTTATAATCTTCTTTAACCAGATCAGTGGCCCAGAACGAAATGTATTCTTTGGACGTATTTCCTTGTTCGCTCTTAAACATTAGGTCTGCTTCGCTCTTGAAGTCCTGTGGCTGATTGCGAAAACGCGACCAAACCCAAGATGGGACTGGCATGTAGCCGACATCTCCGACATTTCCACCCAGCTGATGAAATGAAAGAATCGGAACCCATCGCAAACCCTCAGAACGAATCACCGACGACATTTTTTTATAGTAAGCCCACTCAAACTGCCCAGGCGCTCTAGCTTCGATAAGCCCCCACCAAATATCCGTCGAAATCGCTTGCACACCTTTTTGCTTGAGCACTCGCAATTGATGGCGAAAATTCTCCCAGGCCGGAGCGCTTTCAGAACTCTCTGGAGCCTGAGGTTGCCCCACTAATAGGGGCGCCATTGCATTGATAGAGATAGAAGCTCTAGCATTGAAGGTAGCAAAAAATAGTAGAACAGATGTCAAAAAAATCGACACCATTTTTGCAGAACTTGAAAATAACTTGTTTTTAAATCGAGTACACGTTGTTTGAGTCATGAGCCAATAGATTGCAATTTTGCGGTCATAGCGGCGAATCAATACGCCCATCAGCTCCTTTTTAAAACCCGAAGTGCAAACTCAATATCTTGCTCTGAATTAAAGGCATGAGGAGAAAGCCGTAAGCCTGGCCCTCGCAGGGCATAACTGATTTTATTTTGTGCAAGCGCATGTGCAATTTGCTCACGCCCAAAATCTGAAGCCGTACTCGGAGGCAAAGCAAAATTAACAAAGGCTTGTTGAAAATTAAGCGGTTGATAAATCACATATCCTTGTGATCGCAACCCTTCTCTCAAAATATGAGCCAGTCGATAAGCTTCGACCTGAAGCAGCTCGACTCCGCAGGCTTGAATGAGCTTACAAGAGGCCCCCAAAGCCGTGATCTCAAGCACCTGCTTTGCCCCAGCTTCAAATCTGGTGGCATCAAACTTTGGCAAGCAGCTTAAATCGGATGGATCATCACAAGACCCATAAGTCATCGCACCTACACTGAGTGGTTTTAAATCTGCAAGGCGCTCTTTTTTTAGGATAAGAAAACCAACACCAACTGGACTCACAAGCCACTTATGACTGCCACCACAGACAGCATCAACACCAACGCTGTGAAAATCAAACGGCAGCAATCCCAAACCTTGAATCACATCAACCACAGTCCAAATTCCGCGAGACTTTGCAAACTCAGCAAGCGCCGCTATATCAGTCATCGCCCCCGTCTGAAATTGAACCCATGACACAGCAATGAGCTTGGTCTTATCTGTCACACAAGAAATCAGTTTCTCAAGAGGAGTTGAACCATCGCTCGCGCTCGTAGCGCGAATCAGTTTTGCTCCTGAGCGATCGCAAGCCGCCTTCCAGGGGTACAAATTTGAGGCGTACTCTTGATCCCAAACTAAAATTTCATCGCTTGCTTTGAACTCAAGCCCAAAGGCAACTTGCGAAATGGCCCCTGCTGTGCTCTGAAAAAATGCTACCTCTTTCGAGTCGGCTCCTGCTAATTTTGCCAAGTGTTTCCGAGCAACTTCGGCTGCCTCCATGTAGTCATCATTGCAGTGCATGCCTTCTTGCTGAAATCTCTCGACCCAGTACCGGACCTGATCTGCAGCCGATTTCGAGGTCAAAGACAATCCGGCATTATTTAAATGAATAAGTCCCTGATTTGAAACTGAGAACTGTCTCTTAAATTGATTGAGTGACATACAGTAGAGCCTTTCGGCAAAAAATTGACCTTGCTATTTCTTTCGCTGCCAAACCATTAAGTTTGAAACTATATATTGATATTTGCGTGCATGCTCGCGAATCAAAAGTGGCATCTCACCCTCTTCTAGCAACTCAAAATCATCCTGAAGGATTTTGCCAATGACTTTCGAACTCTCTTGCTTTTCTCCATTCTTCATTTGACCGCCAAGCCACTTGCTTGAATCGGTGTGCTCAGGCAGCCAAGAATAAGGAGATACCAAAACTAAAAGTCCGCCTTGCTTTACCAATCCATTAGGACCTGACATATTTCGCAAGCAAATCTCTGGCTCCGGCAGTCGACATAATAAATTCGCTAATAGAACAGCATCAAAGCCCAAAAGGTCTGCCGAGAGGTGACACGCATCGCCCACACGAAAATCAATCCGCTCTGGACACGAAGATTCGGGCCGTCGAACTTTGAGTGCAGTTTTAAGATCCCCTTGGTCCTTGCGAAAATAAGAGATCTCTTCATTGTTCTTAAGTCTCTCTGCCGCTGAAATAAATGAGGCACTCAAATCCACACCCACCACATGTTGAAAATTTTGACTGAGAGAGAAGCTCGATCCACCCACTGCGCAACCCAAATCTAAAGCCTTTTGCATCGAAAGGCCCAGCCTTTGACTGTGAGATACAACAACATCAGCACAGCGCTGCGGAAAACCTAAAGCTTGATTTGGTCCCTGACTTTTGAGTGATGGAAGTAAAACATCCTGAGCTTCGGCAAAATGCAAAAGCAAATACTGCGACAAAAGCTCAGAGCTTTCATACTGACCAGGATGAAACGAGGTTTTTGCCGATGAAGCATCTAAACTTTGCACTACACGAAAACCAGCGTGCTGAAAAAAATGAGGCCGAAAATGAAAACGCGCATACTTTTCAGCTTCATCGCCTGTGCTCGCAAAGGAACCGCCCATGATCATTTGATGTCGCCCATCAAAGCAAGGCGTGCTAAAATCTTCATAGTAGGGATGAGCTTCAAAGCCTGGCAATGGATTGAATGTATCTTCACACCATTGCCAAACATTTCCAAATACATCCGAAAGGCCGCCTGCCGAGTGGGCGTGGACTGAGACCTCACTGCCAAACTTCAGACCTAAGTTCCAGTCCTGCTTGCTCTTCACTTGATCAATATGAGCGCGCAAACGATAATGCTCAGCCTCGCTCATCAAACGATATGGAGAAGCCACTTGCTCTTTTTGTGTTTTCCATTGGCAAAATGCTTCTGCTTCGTAAAAGTTGGCGATCACTGGCCACTCTGGTTGAAAGCCCACTTCCTCAAATATAGTTCTAATTTTATATTCATGAAGTCCCGCTGGACCCACCGAAACCCAAAATGTTGGAGCTTTGGTATTTCTAAAACTTCGCCACTTCCAACCATGTTCTGACCAGTAGCTAGGGTCTCTATACCCGCCCTCTTTGACGAACTCCAAAAACTCGGCATTGCTAATCAGTGCTGCCGCCGATTTAAAGGCCGGTACTTGCAAAGCTCTGTGACCGTATTCATTGTCCCAACCAAAACTAAGCTCAGCTAAACCTTTGCCAATTTTGACTTCACCCGAATCGATACTGATAGTTTTATTCTTTAAAATAAACGACGAATCAAAATTTCTAAGGTTCACTTTTGGCCAATGATCCGGCGTCTTTAGAAATCCAATAGGCATTTCTCGCATCAAAACGGATGAGGTCTCTAAGTGAATTCGCTCATGCTCAAACGCCATGACCAATGCCCAAGCCGAGACAGCCGGACCAAACTGAACTACCGCTGGATCTAAATCCGGATGTTCTAAAATCAAACTTTTTACTAACTGATACACTTGGGAGCGGTACTTTTTAATCTCGCGAACAGACGGCCAACGCATCTGATTTTTGGACATGTCATCCCAAGACATTTCATCAACACCCACTTCGAAAATTTTTTCAAAGTTTTCATTTACGGGAGCTTCTATCAATCCGGCCACACGCAATTTGTTGACATAAAGACACGCAGGATGACCGTAATAAAAGATTAAAGGATGACGCAATTGATGCTCTGGTGGGCGAGTAAAGGCCTCTTCAGATTGAAGCCCCGAAAATAAAACCTCAGTCAGAGTCCACGTGTTATCAAAATAATCTAAGACATCTTGTCGACAGAGACCTTCGAATTTCAGCTGTGGCAGCGACCGAATAGTATTGTCGCTACCAACACCTGGGCAGACACCAAACTCGGGCCGCAGCCCGGTCCACCAATCATTGTCATTCATTGAGTGCGCGCTCCTAAAAACTATAAATTCAGTTGCAACTTATACTAAAAATTCAGCAATAAATTACTGCGGCGGTGGTGGTGGTGGTGGTGGCAACTGGCCAGTTGTAGGAGGAGGCGGTGGCGGTGCACCAGATGGAGCGCCAAGCAAACCTTGCGGTCCAGGAGGTCTTCCGTCAGGGCGAGCTCCAGGCTCAAGCTCTCTGCGATGCTGCTGATTGCCTCCACCCTGCTGATTACCTGCCATTCGGGTGTCATATCCACCTGCTGGGCGATTGAAACGCTCTCGTGGACCACCCTGATCTACACCACCCTGTTTTGAATCTTTTTGTCCTTGGTTTTGTCCTTGCTTCTGATCACCATTTTGTTGACCGCCCTGCTGCCCGGCAAGGGCACCCGGTTTTTGACCCGCGCTTTTTTGTGGAGTCAAAAGTTTATCAAACTCTCGAATGTCTTCGCTGGTCGCCATTTTAATATCTTGTCTAATATCCTGTCGACCGCTGCCACCTTGTGAGTTGTTGCGCGAGTTTTGAGATTGAGCCTGAGCCCAAACACCCGAAAGAAAAACAAGTGCTGCTAATGTTGTTCTTAGCTGTATATTCAGTTGCGTATTCATATGTTTTTTCCTTTAAAAGAAAGAGGCATCTCTTTTGTTAAAATCACATTATTATTTTTATCATAAAAATTCACCGTCACTTGCGAAGTCCCTGCTTTGAGCCCTTGCACTACGATGGGCAAATACTGTTTGTCTGTCAACTGCTGCCACTCAATGACAAGTTTTCTCAGCTCTTTCACATCCGCAAATTGCTGCGATGAAAATTGCAGGTTCTCATCCTGCAAAACAATCTCTGCATAGGCAACATCGGTCTGGTGAACAGATCGAATATCGACACGAATCAAATAGTCTTGCCCAACAACATAAGAAGCAATCTCCTCATTTGGGTGTTCAGATCGCGCTGATAACACAACAACCAAGGCACAAGCTAAAGCCGCCGAAACCGCGGGCCAAAAATAGCGAAGCCAGCCGCGGGCTGAGACTCTATTCATATCTGACATTAGTCCCGCCTTTATTCTCGCCACCAAATAGGGGGAGGGTTGTAGATCCAATTGGTTCAAAGAACGAAGTGCGCTCAATGCACGAATCGCTGCTGAATCTGATCCCGAGTCTTGAGAGTTTTGACTGTCGCTCATTGAAATTCTCTCCTATTAAACACTCAGACGTAGAAACTCAGCTTTTTGTTCCATTAAAAATCGAAGAAAATTTTTGTCGGGCTCGGCTGAGCTTGGACTTAACTGTTCCTTCTGGAATTTCAAGCACTTGCGAGGCCTCTTGATAACTGCACCCCTGAATATCGATCAAAATGAGAATAACCTGATCCTCTTCTGATAATTTTTTAAGCACTTGTAGCGCGGCTGTATTTTCTTCTTTATTTTCTTCCGTGCAAATTTCCTGAGCCAACCCTGTCTCAGAATGAGACAGGGCCTCCAAAGAAATTACAGACGAAGCAAGACTTCCTTCGCTAGACCTCAACAGATCCAAATACAAACTCCGCGCTATTTTTTTTAGCCAAGCCAAAAGCGCCGACGGAGACTCCAGCTGATGCAAGGATCTAAGAGCCTTTAGGTAAGTGTCATGAGTGAGGTCTTCAGCCGCTTGCCGGTGATGAGTCAGATGAAAACAAAACGTAAAAAGCGATTTCTGAGTCTGTTCAATCAACTCCGTGATTGCCGCTGAATCATTTTTTTTTGCAGCAGGAACCAAAACATCCCAACTGCTACTTTTGTTTGCCATCTCAAGCTCCCAGATCATTGTCGTTAAGTTTAAGCCGAGGTCAAGCGATCAATCTCCGACCGCCACATAGACTTTAGGCTTAAAAAAACAAACAAACAGTCGGGCTTGTTTCTCAACAAAATTTCGAAATTCTATTGACTGCCAACGAGAGGATTTCAAAACTAGTGCTGGAGGTTGTGAATGAAAATTTTCACAGCTGTTTGAATTCGTAAAACTAAATAAAGTTCTAGTTCACAACCAAGCTCGTACAAGCTCAAGAGGAGAATTCGCTTGAAAACAACGGTCATCACATCAACACTTGCACTGGTTTTAGCATCAATCAGCTTAACCTCTTCGCAAACTCTCGCACAGACTGAGTCTTCTGAGCTTACACAATGGCAAGAAAAAGCAGCTAGTAACCCTAACAGCGCTCTTGCTCAATTCAATCTAGGCGTGCTCTACCAAAAAGCCCAAAAATGGAAAGCCGCAGTTGATGCTTATGACAAAGTGATCGCGCTAAAAAGCACGCTGGCGCCTGTTGCCATCTATTACAAAGCCCTGGTTTACGAGCAAAACAATAGGCTCGAAGTTGCTCGCAAACTGATCAATCAAATTGATTTGAATACTGTTCCCGACAACTTCAAACAGTCTATTATCGACTACAAAGCAAAGCTCAATCCTGACGAAGCTCCAAAGGCCGAACCCACTCCAGCTCCAACCACAGAAACTCCAGCCCAAGAGCCAACCCCTGCTCCTACACCAGAGCCTTCTAGCTTTTCAGCTTCATTTGACGTGAGCGTGGGTGGTAACACCAACCCAAGCTCAACAAACGACACCTCAGTCAGTGGCTATGGAACAGACGCAGCACAAATCACTAAAGGCGGAGCTGGCTACTCTATCTTGGCCGACAAAACTTCGGACCTTCGTTTTGACTATTATTTTTATGGCAGCTTTTACACTCTGCAAACGAGCAGCAATTACTACTCGCACACAGTAAGCCTTCCGTACTCATATTATATCGACGACTATCGTTTTAAAATTTCTCCGGAGTTCACAAAAGATTTTTACGGTGGCACAGCTTACTCTGAATCTGCTGGTGGTCGCCTTGAGGCCTCTGTTCGCAATGGCGATAGCTACTTCGGCGTAAGTTACCAAGCTGCCAATCTGACAAACAAGACTTCCTCGTATACATATTTGAGCGGATCGCAAAATCAGGCGCAAATGTACTTCGAGAATCGCAGCCAAGAAGACCGCCTTCTCGTAAGCATTTCTGCGACTCAATACAAGTACCTAGACACCACAAGCTACACATCAAGCTACACTTCAAATCCTGTGGGCCTAACTTACACTCGTTACTTGGGCTTTGTTGATATGACTTTTACCTTGGGATACGATTCAAAAACTTACGCTAAAGCTGCTTCTTCGGCATACCAAGCTCGCAAAGACAACAAGATCACTGCAGGCATTTACACAAACCATGCGTTTACCAATAATCTGATGGGCTATTTGGACCTACAGACCGTCTCAAACTCGTCGAACTACGACAACACATCGACGACTGGCAACTACAACTACAAAGGGACCACAGCCATGCTGGGTCTTTCTTGGTGGATGTAATTTAAGAGTTTCATCTTGAGACAAGAATTGAGTCCTCAACTTTTGTCTAGTTTCTCCGATAAGATCTTAAGCCCTGAGGGCTCGAGGTCTTATGAAAAAACATCTAGTGAAATTGTCTCTCATTATAACGGCTGCGGCCCTAGCTTTACCTCTGGCCGCCAGGGCTGACAAAAACTCTCCAGACAATCAATTGCAGCCAATATTGACCGATTCGCCTGCAAAATCCCCCCGAGAGATCGCTCAAACTCGTGAAGTTATACTCGACCCCACCAGAGAAAATGATCTCCCTGGAAGTAAATTCAATCAATCTCAGGCCTTTCAGTTCCACAACGAAGAAGAGGTCAAAGCCAGGCTTCGCTATGAGGCCATGACCCGCCGTCTGGATCGAATCGGCCGCTACCGAGACTGGTAAGACTTTGGGATTTTCTTACTGGAATAAAATTGGGGTGACCGACGGGCGCATCGTAACCCCTTGATTTTCTTGGATTCGCAATCTTGCGTGTCATCATCTGTCATCATGCCCGACCCCGATTTGGATAATGCTCAATTTAATTTATGATTCACCAAGTGATAGCCACAGGCCAACCCATAAAAATTGGGGAATCCAGTGGCCTAACCTGTCAAAGTCGCATTTCCATAGGTAAGGTTCGTTCAAATAAGCTTTCGTGAATTCTAAGCTATTTTGAAATGCGTCCTTATTTACTTCTGGTGTTGCCCACGAATTACTAATCAATTTACCTACTGCATGGCAATTTTGAATCGTTATTGATTTTGGAAACCTTATTAAATCAAATTCAAATTTGGATTTTGGCGAATCATTCAAAAGTGAAAATAGAATTTCATAAGAAAAAAAATCCTTTGGATCATCTTCATCTCTGACAAAATCCACCATGCTAAATTTAGTATCGATTTCATTAGGATATTGAAAACCAGATTTTCGCAAAAGAAAGTATGAAATCAACCAAGAATGATAACTATTAGTAGACTTTTGGGGAAACTCAGTTTGATTGAGCCAACCACTGACCCTAGTTAAAGTTTCGTTTTTTAGCTCACCAAATTGAGCATCATGTTTTTCTAATTCGCTCAAAAGCAGCAGTAACCAAGATTGTCCATAGGGAAGTTCAAAATTTGGATTTTTTAGTAATAACTGACGTTCATATTCAAAATTAGAGCGATCAAATCGAGATAAAATTTTTGAAACTACGACAGTATCATTGAAAATTCGCGAACTTGATAACAACATCCAATGCGCATGAACAGATGAATGCCAATCAAAATGGGTCCCAAAAACGCCTTGATTGCTCCAATTACATGATGTTTCGTTGAAGCAATCTAAAGTTACTTTTTTAAGTTCATTAACAACTTGATTCAATTCTGCATTTTTCATGAAAAAATTAAGCTGCTTTCTTTAAACGATCTAAACCATCAAGAATCAAAACACGCATCAAAACCTGATAAGGAATTCCCTGTTTCTCGGCGATCTTTTTTAGCTCTTGAATTGTCTTTTCGTCCAAAGCAATGCTTGTTGGCTTTTTCTTTGAGTCTTTAAACCGTTTCATTGCTGCAAGAATCTTGTCAGCTTCAAATTCAAAAGGTTTGTCATACTCCTTTAGAGATTTTACGTAAGATTTCTTCATACTGTTTCCTTTCTTTTGGATGCGCTGGCCTTGCACTGATAGGGCGAACTTTGCCTTCACGTAGCGTAAAAGCGATTTGAAGAAGTTTTCCATTCAATGCGGGACCAACGATTCCAAGTCTTTGTTCACTGACAACAGGACTTATCTGAATACCCAATGGAAGAGCAGCTCCTGAACGAAACACGGCTTCTATTTCTTCGGTCGTGATGCCATGCTTTTCTTTATTTTTGCTTTGATTTCCTTTGTCCCACTCAAATTCTAAGTGAGAAGTTTCAAGAATTCAAAACATCAGCCATTCGACAAATTCCCATTGTGCCATCAAGACCATATTAGCATAGTGTCTTAATAGTGCTGTAGAAATCTGTCATCAGCTTGTCATCACAGATCGAAATAAAGCGACATTTCGTGAAATTTCGTAAGCAAAAACCTCAAATTGAGAACGGTGAATCAACTATTTGGAATCATTTATTAAATTGAGAAAACAGACTACGATCGAAGTAAAAATTTTGGGGTGACCGACGGGGCTTGAACCCGCGACCTCAGGAATCACAATCCCGCGCTCTACCAACTGAGCTACGGCCACCACATTCTGACAAAAAACGAGCCCGTGTTATAGGAGTTAATAGCCTTTGAGGCAATAGTTTTTATGCGGTGGGCTGTAGATTGTTAGGAGCTTAAGAGGGAGTTCACGAGACCAAATAGGCAGGTAGGCGGTCGCCGAGCATGAAGGCGCGAATATCTCAGCGAGAAAAAATAGAAAAATCAGCCCAAGTGTTAAAATCCTTAAGTCTACTTTTCGCAATTTCACCAAGTGGTTTCCTGGAGTAAATTTGCTCCTTTTGATTATTGAGAGTGCTACTTCCTTGCTTTCGACAGATACAGCCCGATCTGCTTTCTAAAGTCCGTGAGCACTCGATAAAGAGCAGCGACTTGCCAATCACGAGACCAACCCCACATACTTTCTTTGAAGTGAATCGATTCAGAGCTGAAGAATTTATTTCCAGCTCTGCCAACGATTGAAATTAAGAAACTCTTTCCTTGATCTGCGATCACGACATTGACCGCGCCCTCCGTAGGGATTTTCTTCAAACCTGCCACCAGTAATTCTTCGACGTCTTCTCGCACATGATCTCGGGGGCGAAAATGCCGGGTTGTAAACTCGTTTAGATCCACCTGCCCTCCTATGGCTAGGACTCGCTAACGAGCGTTCCGGTTAAAAATGAGCTATTTCATTTTTTAATCTCTAATTTCATATCAAACCTAAACATCAAATTGAGATTCATCTCAATTTGTCGATCTTAAAAAGTAAATACAATTTAAAGTAAACCGAGAATTCTATTTTCCGAAGTTTGCTTCTGCGCAATCTGACTCACCAACGTAGCTTCGGCTGCTATTAGGCATGTAGAGGTATCCACCAACGCACGCGTAGCCTGTGCCAAACTTGGCTTTTTGACAATCTGATGTACCTACGTAGTCTCGGCTGCCGTCAGGCTTACTTAGGTAGCCACCCACGCAAGCGTAGTCGCCCCTAATAATTGCACCCTTACAGTCGGATGTCCCGACATAGCTGCGAGAACCTGTTGGAGTGTAAAGGTAACCGTTAACGCAAACATAGCCGGCCCCTGCGTAAGCAAAGCTGGTCCCAAGAATAAGAATCAAGATCGTAGAAATCAGTTTCATGAATTCTCCTTTATGGTTTGGTGACTGCTTTTTGACACCAGAATGGCTTTATGTAAAGCACTGCCAATCGGACGCCGCAAAAGATTTCAGAAGCTCGGATTTAATGGGCTCGGTTCTGTAGAAATTACCTCAGGGATTATTTAACGCCCACAAATTGCTTTCGCCCAACTTCACGCAATGCCGCGATATCATCGTGTCGTGAGACTGAGAGAGGTATGGTTGACTTGATTTGATTCAATACAAGCTCGGTGTTGACCACAGTTTTTTTGTGCAAACCAACAAGCACGGCTGTTGTCACTACCTGCTCGATTTCGGCTCCGCTATAGCCCTCAGTGGCATCGGCAAGAACTGACAAGTCAAATCTGGTTTCGTCTTGTCTTTTGAGTCGCAGATGAATGGCAAAAATCTCTTTGCGCTCATTGATGTCCGGCAAATCCACAAAGAAAATCTCATCAAACCTTCCTTTGCGTAAAAGCTCTGGCGGCATTCCACTCATATCATTGGCTGTGGCCACGACAAAAACCGGCTTCTCTTTTTCTTGCAACCAAGTCAAAAAAGAACCAAAAATTCTTTGCGAAACCCCACCCTCTCCCCCGTCAGAGCCACCACTCATAGATAGCATTTTTTCGATCTCATCAATCCAAAGAATAGCCGGAGACATCGCTTCAGCCGACAAAATGGCCTTGCGAAAGTTTTTTTCAGACTCACCGATGTACTTATCAAAAAGCCGTCCGCCATCAAGTTTCAAAAGAGGCATCTTCCAATGTTTAGCAATCACTTTGACTGCCAACGACTTTCCACAGCCTGGCACCCCTACAATAAGTATCCCCTTAGGAGGCTTGAGCCCTAGGGCCTT
The DNA here is from genome assembly GCA_947374445.1 of Pseudobdellovibrionaceae bacterium. GTDB lineage: Bacteria > Bdellovibrionota > Bdellovibrionia > Bdellovibrionales > Bdellovibrionaceae > CANCBY01. The sequence continues at coordinate 6,371 of CANCBY010000001.1, read as the reverse complement.
TGCCTCTGGCGTATAGCCCATCAGGGCCTGAGTCAGATACTGCTTGAGCTTTTCAAAACCACCGAGCTCATATGTGTTATTTTCTGCAGGATAAAAATCTAAAACTCCACCGCCAATTCCTCCATCACGGATGGCCTGAGCTTTGCGCTCTATAACTTTAGGAATATCACTTGCATCGAGAACATGATCATCCATCAAACAATAAGCAATCGCTTGGCGAGCCTGCTTCATGGTCATGCCCATCATAGCATTAAGAAGACTGTCCCCATCACTAGGAGAAAGATTGATTTTAATTTGCTTTTGTCCGCGGTGCGCTGCCAATTCGTTCATGACACTGACAACAATAGTCTTTAATTGATCGCGAGTTGGCATTTTCACAGTGTAATGAATAGCCGCATGCTCAAGTTCCTGTGGCAATGCAATCGCAGGAGCGACAAGCACCAACATCGATCGGCTACGGCTGAGATCTTGCGCGAGCTCACGAAACTCTCGAATTATTTTAGGATTGGTTAAGTGCTGGACAAAGTCTTTCAAGAGAAAAACCCCTTCGCCTTTGACCTGTTGAATTTGCGAAACCACCGCAGCTGGATCTGTTGAAACAAGAGGAATATTGGTGTCGGTGCATTTGAGGCCTTCAGAAATCGACCATTCGTAAAATGGAATCGAAAGCTCAAGACTGGCTCTGCCAAAAAGCTCACGAACTCTCTCTTCTTCAACGGTTTCAACTGCCATCAACGAATGAAATGAGGCAATCATTGTCTTAATGTCTTTGATCGCATCAGTTGTGGTGTTTTGATCTTCTTTAATAGCTGCTCCTGGGTCCCTAGGTTTGTAATATAAACATATTGAGATCCGCCGTTAAACTGAAAATAAACTCAGCTTGCAGACCGTTTTATCGGTTCGGCCTGAGAGTGGACCACTATCAATAACTCGAAATCGTCTGTCGGCCTCGTAATAATTACGTACTTGCTCTGATGCTTCTCCATAAATAATCTTAAACCACTCATCAAGATTAGAAAAATCTCCCGTTTTGTAACCAGTAATTTCTTCGGCTTTTTGATTTAAATAAATTTCATTTCCGCGTATCAGAATTGTTGCCGACGGAAGGCAATCAAGAAGCTCTTGTTGCAGCAAAAATTGATTTGAAATATGTGACGCGTCTGCCATTACGCATTCATCGGTGAATGCGGGCCAATATAAGAGTCTAGCAGCAATGCAGAAAGCTAAATCTTAATAGAAATTTTAGATCCCAAACAAATGCAACCAAGCTCAAGGTCTAGAGTATGCCGACAAAATTTGAATTCGAATTTATTTTTGAGAAACGCTATCCTCAGCCTATTCCTCAAGATCGAACACCAAAATGGGTTCAAAAAACTATTTAACAACTCCTTCTAATTTGAGATTGCAAGCCCCACAGCTCGCTTATAGCCTTAAATCACGAGACAAATAGTGTTTTGCTATTGCTCTGCTTTTTGTTTTTAAGCTTAAAAAGGTGGTTTTGACTTGAGAATCAGCATGCGTGCCTTAATTTTGCTGGCTTTGTCCATCCTACCACTCCATGGGCAGGCATTCAGTCTGCGTGATCATAAAAAAATGATGCTTCAGGCCTTAAATGAACTCAATACTTGCTTTCCGCAAACGGTGAAGCCATTTGACTCGGATCTATTATGGATTTCAGACCTAGAAGAAGATCTCAATATCGTGCGAAAAGATTTTTTTTACTCACACTACTTCAATCCAGAAAAGTTCCTCAAAGATTTAATCAGAGCGAGTTCGGCCGAACGTGTGAGAGATCTATCGGCTGAAATCTTTAAACACGATCCGCTGCTGCCAGGTCACCGATCTGATGCCGTTGCTGATTTAGGGCATATTATTCATCACATTCAAGATATGGCTTCACCGCCGCATGTAGTTCCCGTGGCCCATGACTTGACGGACGGATTTGAAGACCATGTCAAAGTGACGGCAAGTATCGACTCTGATTTGAGCTGTTTGCAAATTTCTCAATTTACTACGACTGAAAATTTTCAAAAAATTCACACTGAGACCGCACAAACAACATTGAACCGGGTAAAAACAACTCGCTTTGATGCCATCGCAGAATCTACTACTGGAACGCTTCTAACCGTTAGCCTCTCAGCAGAGGCCGCTTTTTGGCAAACCTCAAAATCCAACAGCTTTGGCCACTATGGCTTTTTAGGAAATCATTTTGGAGATTCTGTGATTGCTTCTGAAGGCCTAAAAGAAGACGTTAAATATCGATTTGAACAAGAGCTGTTCCAAAACTTCAAGACAAAACAACTAAAGCTTGGAGTTCAAGCGACACTTAAGGCTCTTGCAATTTTTTATTTGCGCTAGATCTGGCAAACTCAACAAAAATCTAAAACAAAGGCCCCAATGGAACTCAAAAAAACAAAAATTGAAAAAGGCTATTTTCGATTTCATAAGCCCCATGAGCATCTGCATTCCGTTTTTGGAAATGATTGGTTTGCACTCAAGGCAGAAAAGTTCGCTAGGTTTTTTGGCACCCCGTCTTTTTTGATCGGACAGACAGCTGTTGTCACAGTGTGGATTTTAATAAATGTCCTGGGCTTCACTCATTTCGATATTTACCCATTCATATTGTTAAATTTAGCCTTCAGCTTGCAAGCAGCCTATGCTGCGCCCTTGATTCTGCTGGCGCAAACGAGACAATCGGATCGCGACAAGGGGCATGCAGATGCCGACGCTCAACATCGCGAAGCCATCGCCCAAGCCAGCGAAGAACGAGCCCTGATTGCAGTAAAACAAATGGAACAGCTTGCAGAATTATTGAAAAAAAATACAGAGCTGACGGAGATCACCCAGCAATTAAGTAAAAAAATTGAAACTCTGACGACAGAGCTTCATAAAAAATTAGTCGACCCCCACCACCTGAATTAACGCAAAAATACCTAAGCCATTGTATTTATTGTGCTTTATGAAATGCCCTAAGTTTCTTGTGGTTTGCGCTGTGGTTTGCGCCCTCAGTCCCCACCAAATCCGGGGTTAAATTCATATAGCCATTCCACGGATCTCAAGATACAAAATCGGCGAGTTATTTTTAAAAACCACTCTTCCACAGGTCAGGTGAACTATGGATTTTCAGTCATTTTTTCGTCCCACATCGAGTCCAACCCCTCCTCGAGCTTTGAATCGAGCAAATCTTTTTCTAGCAGCTCTGATCAGTTCGGCCTTTATGGCTCCGACGGCGATGGCAAAATCAAAACATCGCAAATCAGAGGACGAAATACCGGTCGTCGAAACTGCAAATCCCGTTAAAGAAAGCTCTGCAAAAAAACGAAAAAAGTCAGAACAGCCACCAACATACAACGAACCTAGCGTCGAGATGCCCGCGCCTACGGCTCCTTATGAGGGCAGCAAAGAGAGCAAAAAATCTGCCAAGAAGTCTAAACCTTCAGAGACTCCCCCTGAAAGAATAACGGAAACTCCGGCTCCTGTAATAAAGCGCAGAGCTAGCACCGTCGAGAAAAAAACCAGACAGGATGGCACGCCTCTAGTTATACGCAATAAGGTCAACAAAAGTGGAATTTCACATTCGACGACTTACTATAAAAATTCAGACGGCTCAAAAATTACCGAGCGCGACAATGGAACAAAAACAGTTCACACAAATCAAACTAAGACAATAGGAAAAGAAAAAACTCAAATCGAGCGTCGACAGATTTCATATAAATCAGGAAAGAATATCAGCTACGAAAAAGAAATCCATAGCAAATCGATCACTATCAAAAAAACAGTGATTTACAATAATATCACCGTCATCAATAACTACAATTACCTTCCCTATAATTATGGCCGCAATCGCTACTATTTCTACTCAACACCTTATGAGTTTTGGTGGCAGTCACGAGTTATTATTTACGAACCATGGTCACATCCTTACGGCTATCCTTGGTCTTACAACGTTCCGTGGTACCACCCTGTTACAAGGTATTACACATCTTACGATTGGTTGACGGATTACTTCTTTATGACTCTTTGGGATCAAGAAGAAGCGGCCATGGAAGCAAGCATCTCTCAGGCTGAAGAAGCAAGCATCTCTCAGGCTGAAGAAGCAAGGTACCGCGAAGAAATCAGCGAAGAAGTTAGAGCTCAAGTACAAATTCAAGTCAGAGAAGCTTTAGAAGCTTACAAAGCAAAAACTCCGCTGACTATTAATCCCATTATTCCAGCCGGAGCCGGAATCGTCGAAAAGCCCGAATATATCTTTACCGTACATCAAGACATGAGTGTGATCGATGATGGCGGAGATAAATGCATGCTCTCCGACGGCGACTTAATTAAGCTAAAGGCTGATCAAAAAATCAGTGGCGATTCGGCAATAGCAATTGTCGTCACTGGCAAATCTGACAGCTGTGATGCCGGCTCAGAGGTTCATATTTCGCTAGCAGACCTTCAAAGTATGCAAAATGAATTCGCCCAGCGGATTGAGGCTGGAGCAAAGTCACTGACCGAGCAAATGCCTTAGAAAACAGCAATTTAAAACTAGCCCGGGTCAAAGCCTGGGTTAGTTTTTTACTTAAATTTGAAACTAGACTTTTCTTTTGAAAACAAAATCCCGTAACTATGTTTGATTGAATCAATGCTTAATCAACGGGAGTTACTGCATGAACAGCTTAAGCCTGCGCACAAAAATGGCTTTTTCTTTTACTGCGGTGGCATCGCTTGTGATTTTAGTCGGCTTTATCAGCTGGCTCTACATGGGAAAAGTCATCCAAAGCTTCTCAATCATAGCAAACGTAAATATGCCCAATTCAACAACCGTCGATGAAATGGAAAAGACCTCTCTTCTCGTTGGCGAACTGCCTTCAAAATTTGCCCGCGTAACGACTCAGAGTGAGATCGAAAAAATCAACCTAAAATACAAAGCGCTTAAATCAGAATACGAACGCCTCGACAAAAAATACAATGACATTCCATTCTTCGAAGGCGAAGAAGCCATATACAAGCCCACTCAAGAGTCTTGGAATAGACTAGCAAGTTTAACCGAAAAGCTGCTGAGCACCCCCCATGCAACTCATAATCGAGACTCTATCGAAGCCGTAATCACCAACGAGCTCGATGCCATCGTAAGCAATCAAATTGAGAATTTGGAAAGACTTTCACAGTTCCACGAAGAAAAAGCAAAGTTCTATCATGCCCAAGCTGATGGATATGCCTCCTTTGCCAACTGGTTGGTGGTCCTTCTTGGCGGAGCTGGCTTCGTGATCGCTCAAACCTTAGGTTTTTTTATTTCTTCAAGGCTTTCAAAAACCCTCAACTTTGTCAGTTCGAATATTGCCTCAGCGGCCAACCAAACATCTAGCGCGAGCAATGGCTTGTCTGAATCAAGTCATAGGCTAGCAAACGGCACTACCGAAGCAGCCGCTTCGCTGCAAGAGACAGTAGCTTCGTTGCAAGAACTTACGAGCATGGTTCGCATGAATACCGAGAACGCAAAAAAAGCCAGCGATCTATCCTTAAAATCAAAGTCCGAAGCTGAAAAAGGCGAAATTGAAATCAACAATCTTATCGAGGCCATGAACGAAATCTCGGCAGGCTCAAAAGAAATTGCGCAGATCACTTCAGTGATTGATGACATCGCATTTCAGACAAACTTACTCGCTCTAAACGCCGCGGTCGAAGCGGCCCGGGCCGGAGAGCAAGGCAAAGGTTTTGCGGTTGTCGCCGAAGCCGTAAGAAATCTTGCGCAGAGAAGCGCGGTTGCCGCAAAAGATATCAACAACCTCATTTCAAAAAACGTTGAAAAAGCATCTGGTGGTTCAAAAATTGCCGTGTCTAGCGGAAATGCTCTTGCAGCGATTGTCGTCTCTGTTAAAAAAGTATCAGAGCTCAATAATGAAATTTCAACTGCAAGTGTTGAACAGACTGCAGGAATTGATCAAATTGCCAAGGCTATGAATCAGCTCGACGAAGCCACTCAAAACAACGCCTCCTCATCTGAAATAGTTTCCGGCTCTTCTGCAGAGCTCTCATCGCAAGCACAAGAACTTGAGCGCCTCAGTATTGTCCTACAACATTTGGTTTCTGGAAAAGAAGAAAAGTTCAATATAGACTCAACAAAAAAACAAAGTTAGAAAAAACAAACGAAACTTCACCAATCAAGTCCGCAAAAAAAGTAAATCCAAAAATTGGTCAGGTTACAAATTTTTAAAGACTTTGATGACTCAAAGTTTTGCCCAAATAAACAGACGCTTGAACGTATAAAAAAAAGGTTTTTCATCGGCAAGCACTGCAAAAACTCTTTTGCGGTACTCTCTTAAAAACTGATCATAGTCGGTAGCAGCAAGCTGGCTTTTAAAATGAGTGAGCAGACTGCCCTTCACCCA